>JALYUI010000083.1 GCA_030853845.1 Bacteroidota bacterium
GTATTGAGGTAGAGATGCTTCGACTCCGCTGCGTCGCCGCTTGATACGCGGAATGCTCAGCATGACGTTCTTTCTGCACGCTTCAACCCAACTCCCCCTCAAACCTCCCCATGCCCAACCCCGAATCCGCCACCAAATACACCTGGGCCGACATGCCCAAAGAGCAGGTGTCCGACCAGCTTTCGCGCCGGTTCATCACCGGCGATAAGATGATGCTGGCCCACATTTACCTGAAAAAAGGTTGCGTCGTGCCCCTGCACCAGCACGAAAACGAGCAGATTACCTACATCCTGGAAGGCGCGCTGCGCTTCTGGATTGGCTCCGAAGATGCCGAGCCCATTGTGGTGGGCGTGGGCGAGGTGCTGCACATTCCGGGCAACCTGCCCCACAAGGCCGAGGCCCTGGAAGACACACTCAACGTGGACATCTTCAGCCCGCCGCGCCAGGACTGGCTCGACAAATCGGACGACTACCTGCGCCAGAAATAACCCGGTTATGGACCTCGGACTGAAAGGAAAAGTAGCCCTGGTAGCCGCCGCCAGTCAGGGCCTGGGCCGCGCCGTGGCCGAAGAGCTGGCCGCCGAAGGCGCTTTGCTCATCCTCTGTGCCCGCCACGATGAAGCTCTGCAAGCTACCTGCACGGCCATCGAACAGGCCCACGGCACGCCCGTGCTGGGCCTGGCCACCGACGTGGCCGACCCCGCCGCCGTGGCCCGGCTGGTGGCCGCCGGGCTGGCCCGCTTCGGCCGCATCGATATTCTGGTAACCAACGCCGGCGGCCCGCCCGCCGGCATCTTCGCCACGCTCGATGCGGCCCAGTGGGAGGCGGCCACCCGCCTGCTGCTCACGAGCGTGGTGGAGCTGACTCGCGCCGTGCTGCCCGGCATGCAGGCGCGGGGCTGGGGCCGCATTCTCAACATCACGTCTATTTCGGTGAAGCAGCCGGTGGCCAACCTCATGCTCTCGAACAGCCTGCGGGCGGCCGTTACGGGCATGGCCCGCACCTTGGCCACGGAAGTGGCGGCGCAGGGCATCACCGTCAACAACATCCTGCCCGGCTACACCCGCACCGAGCGCGTAGTGGGCCTGGCCGAGGTCACGGCGGCGCGGGAAGGAATTTCAGCCGCCGAGGCTACGGCCCGCTGGGAGCAGGAAATTCCGATGCGCCGGCTGGGCGAGCCGCGCGAGTTCGCGGCGCTGGCCGCGTTTCTGTGCTCGGAGCGGGCCAGCTACATCACCGGTACCTCGGTACCGGTCGATGGCGGCTGGATTCGGGGGCTGCTGTAATTGGGTAGACAGGAGAGCTGCTTCGGCTGCGCCCGGCCTGCCGTTCTTTTCCGCCCGCCGCCCGCGGCCTGCTCCGCGTACCGTACCTTCGCCGCGTTGGTTCTCAGTTTGATTTCCTTCAATCAGCGGACGGTTTTTGACCTGGGCTTCGGCTTGGGTAAAAATTAAAAGGGAATCGGGTGCAACTCCCGAACAGACGCGCTACTGTGAGTTTCCCGGCCCGGTGGGCCGGAGCCGGTGGCCCCACGCAAGTCCATTGGCCCGCTAAAACCGGGCTGAGAAGGGCGGGGTCCACCCGAAACAAGTCAGGAGACCTGCCGGCCGCCGAGTGATTCTGCCCTCGCGCTTTGGGGCTGGCATCGGCGGTGCCGTACCGCCGCGCCCCGGCGCGGCCGGAAGATGGTGCGGCCGGTGGTTGGCTGACGAAGAACAGGGCTTGAAAGCGAACGGAGGCCGTTTATTTCCTCTTTCCCCCAGCTTATGCTACTTGCCGACCGCATTGCCCGCGCCGAAACGCGCATCTTCAAAGCCGTGTTCCCCAATACCACCAACCACTACGATACCCTGTTTGGCGGCACCACACTGCTGCTCATGGACGAGGTCGCCTTTATCGCGGCCACCCGGTTTTCGCGCCTGAAAATGGTGACGGTGTCCTCCGAGCGGGTCGATTTTACGCACCCCATTCCCGGCGGCTCGCTGGTCGAACTGGTGGCCAACATCGAGCACGTGGGCCGCACCAGCCTGAAAGTGCGCGTCGAGTTATTCGTGGAGCAGATGTATTCCGAAGACCGCCACAAGGCCGTAACCGGCTTGTTCACTTTCGTGGCCGTGGATGAGCACAAGAAGCCGGTACGCATTCTGGCCGAGGAGAACGGCCCGTTCGTACCAGCCACTGAATGACCGGCTGCCCGCGTTTCCAACGTTGGTAGGTTTTTTTCGTCGCCAGCGATTTTTCCTACCAGTGTTGGTAGATTTTTTTCGTCGCCAGTGATTTTTCCTACCAACGTTGGCAGGCTTTTTTCGTCGTCAGCGATTTTTCCTGCCAACGTTAGCGGTTCACGTCTTTTCCTAGGCCCAGCCAGCCGCGTCGCATGGCGTAATAAATGCCCGTGCCCACCAGCAGCCCTACCAGGTAGCCGTAGGGCAGCCCGGCGCAGAGCAGGCCCACCAGCAGCGCCATCAGCAAGTCGGCCCGCTCGGCGCTGATGTCGCGCAGCAGCGTGGCCAGCGCCAGCGCCTCGAACAGCAGCAGCACGCCCAGCACCGGCAGCGGAAAAATCTGTACCACATCGGTAAAGCCGGGGCCGAAGAATAGGCCCATGATGAGAAACATAAGGCCATACAGCACCACCGAGCCGCCCGTGCGTGCCCCGAAGGCATAGTGCCCCACCATGCCACCCGAGCCGTGGCACACCGGAAACCCGCCGAAAAAGGGGTTCACCAAGTTCATCAGGGCGTAGGTGAAGCTGATGCGACGCACCGTGAGCGGCGTGCGCTCCGGAAATAAGTCCTGCGCCACCTGCCGGGTAGCCAGCACGGAGTTGCCCAGCGACAGCGGAATCTGGGGCAGCGCCAGCAGCAGCGCGCCGGTGAGGATGTCGGCCATTTGGGGCAGGTGCCAGGTGGGCAGGCGCAGGCCCACGGCCTTCTGGGCGGTGGCCAGGTCGAGCTTGAAAACCAGCGCGTACGCCACCCCCAGGGTAATGACGATAAGTGCCGCCGGCCAGCGGCGGTTGCCAAACAGCACCACCGTAATCGTGAAGGCCGCCGCCGCCAGGGCGTAGCCTGCCGCGCCATCGGCCCCCACGTACTGCTTCAGGGCCAGCGTGCTCAGCTGCAAGGCCAGCCCGAACTGAATGCCGCGTATCACCGGCTTGGGCACTAGCCGCGCCAGCGCATCAATCAGCCCGGTTATCGACAGGAAAAACATGCTCACCCCGATGGCCAGCCCGCCGCCGAAAATGATGCGCCCCGGGATTTTCTGGGCAATAACCAGCGCCGCGAAGGCTTTGAGCGGCTGCACCGGCATGGGCAGCCGGTACCACAGCCCCGAAAACACCTGCATCAGGCCGAATAAAATGAGCACCGCCGCGCTGTCGATGCCCGAGGCGGCGATGACGCCGATGAGCAGGGGTAGGTCGGTGCCGAGGTCGCCAAACGCGCCGGCCAGCTCGTTGCGGTCGAAGCGGATGGGCGGGCGGGCGAGGCGGGGCGGGGGGGCGGCAGTTACGTCCACGGGCAAGTGGTTGGGTGGGGGCGCAAAGGTGGGGCCGGACGGGGCATCGGGTCTTGGTAGCGCCGGCCCGCTTATTTTTTGTTTTTCAGCAGGCGGGCTACCTCGCTGGCCTGTTCGGCCGCTTCGCCCAGGTACTCGCCGCTGGTGTAGCCTTTGCGGAAGCGCAGCGGCTTCAGGCGCTTGCCCAGCGCATCGGCGGCCATTTCGTGGTCGAGGGCACCCTCGTTGTGGGCCAGGAAAATAGTGGCCACGCCGTTGCCAATGAAGTTGGTGATGGAGCGCGCTTCCGACATAAATCTATCCACGCCCAGCAGCAGGGCCAGGCCCTCCACCGGAATCACTTTCATGGCCGTGAGGGTGCTGGCCAGCACCACGAAGCCGCTGCCCGCCACCCCGGCCGCGCCCTTGCTGGTCACCATCAGAATGCCCATCATGGTAATAATCTGGCCGAAGGAAAGGTCGACGTGGAAGACCTGGGCCAGAAACAGGGTCGAGAGCGAGAGGTAGATAGTGGTGCCGTCGAGATTGAAGGAGTAGCCCGTGGGCACCACCAGCCCCACTACCGGCTGGGCGCAGCCCATGCGTTCGAGCTTTTCCATGAGGCCCGGCAGGCCGGCTTCCGACGACGAGGTGCCCAGCACAATCAGCAGCTCGGCCTTGATGTACTTGAGAAACGACCACATGCCAATGCTGCAATAGCGCAGAATAGCCCCCAGAATCAGGAAAATGAACACGGCCATCGTCAGGTACACCGTCGCCATCAGCTTGCCCAGCGGCAGCAGCGTGGCAATGCCGTACCTGCCGATGGTGAAAGCCATGCCGCCAAACGCGCCGATGGGCGCCAGCAGCATCACCAGGTGCAGGCCCCGGAATACGTAGCGCGAGCACTCCTTGAGGAAGTGGATAATGGGCCGGCGGCCGGCGTACTTGCTGAGCCCAATGCCCACGACGATGGCCACGAGGAGTACCTGCAAGGTGAGGTTATCGGCCAGGAAGTGGCCCCAGGAAAATTCGGTGGCCTTTTTGGTGAACTCGCCCACCTTGCCGGAATCGAGCCGGCCGGTGCTCACGCCCGCGCCCGGCCGCACCAGCGCCGCCACTCCCACCCCGATGAGCAGCGCCAGCGTGGTCACAATTTCAAAGTACAGCAGCGCCTTGCCGCCAATGCGCCCTACTTTCTTCAAATCGCCCATCGTGCTGATGCCGAGCGTGATGGTGAGGAAGATAATGGGGTTGATGAAGAGCTTCACCACGTCGATGAAGCGCTTGCCCAGCGGCTCCATCCGCACGGCCGTGGCGGGCGTGAAATAGCCCAGCAGCGCCCCGGCCACAATGGCCAGCAGCACCCAGAGCGTGAGGTTACGGGTGATTTTTTTGAGTTTCATAGGCGGCGGGTAGAAGCGAAAGAAATGACAAGAACGTCATGCTGAGCAGGTGGCGCATCAAGCCAGGGACCGAAGCATCTCGCGGGCTGCCGCTAATCCTTTTGTTTGACGATTGGTTTAGGGCTAGCACGCGAGATGTCGCGGGTCCTGGCTTGATGCGCCACCTGCTCGATATGACGTTCTAATAAACTCACTCCATGAACCCCGCCATCCTGTTGCCCGCCGCCAGCTACGAGTTTGCCCGCATCGAAAAAGTGAGCGGAGCCGGCCCGCCCGTGCCCGCCTCCGACCAGCTCGCTGCCGAGGAGCCGCTCGAAATTCGCATCGGCTACCAGATTGGCCGCAACCGCCGCACGCACCGCACCCTGTCGGTGACCATGCGCACGCCCGGCCACGACGAGGAGCTGGCCGCCGGCTTCCTGCTCACCGAAGGCATCATCTTCGAAAAAGCCGACCTGCTGGGCGTCATTCCCTGCCCCGACGTGCAGAAGGCTGAGGAAGCCGGCAACGTGGTCCGTGCCGAGCTGGCCGCCCACGTAAAAGTCGATTTTGCGGCGATGGAGCGGCATTTCTACACCAGCTCCAGCTGCGGCGTGTGCGGCAAAACCAGCATCGACGCCGTGCGCACTGCTACCTGCCCGGTGCTGCCCACGGCCGGCCCGCACCTGCGCCCCGAGGTGGTGCACCAGCTGCCCGGCAAGCTGCGCGCCGCCCAGGCCGGCTTCGAGCAAACCGGCGGGCAGCACGCCTCGGCCCTGTTTTCGCCCGAGGGCAAGCTGCTGCTGCTGCGCGAAGACGTGGGCCGCCACAACGCCCTGGATAAGGTAATTGGGGCGGCGCTGCTGGCCGGCTGGCTGCCGCTGCACCAGCATGTGCTGTTGGTGAGCGGCCGCGTCAGCTTCGAGCTGGTGCAGAAAGCGGCGGCCGCTGGCATTGGCGTGCTCGCCGCTGTGGGGGCGCCCAGCAGTCTGGCTATTCAGGCGGCCGAAAGCTTTGGCATGACGGTGCTGGGCTTCGTGCGCAACGAGCGGTTCAACATCTACTGCCACGGCTGGCGGCTGGTCAATTAACATTTTAACAATTATCAATCAAGAATCAAGAATCAACAAACAGTTTGGGCCACCCGTACTACCAGCGCCAAAGGCATGCTGATGGAGGGTTAAATGTTAACTGTTAAATGAAATGAAGCTCCGCATCGAAGACGACACCCTGCGCCTGCGCCTCTCGCCCACCGAAGTAGCTGAATTTGCCCAGCAAGGCCGGGTCGAGGGGGCCGTGCATTTCGGTTCAGGCCCGCAGCAGCGCCTCACCTACGCCCTCGAACGCGGCTCGGAGCTGCCCCAGACCCTCCCCGATGCCGAGCCCGTACAAGTGCATTATGAGCCGGGCGCGCTCACCATCCTCGTCCCGTTTGCGCAGGCCAAAACCTGGGTTGAAACCGACCAGAACGGGTTTTCGCACATCCTGCCACTCGCTGAAAACCAGCACCTGCGTATTCTGGTTGAAAAGGACCTCGACTGCAAGCATTAATTTCAGTGAACAGTTATCAATGAGCAATTATCAGTGAATGACATTAGCCTCTCACTCGATAAATTCCTGATAAGCTGCCTGTTCTAAAACGGGAATTGACAACTGTTCACTACTCACTGATACCTGATTTTATGGAAGACTCCCCCAAAACCGACCCGAGCAAAATAGGCGACCTCGGCGCGCAGCTCGCCAAAAACGCCCCCGAGAGCGGCCAGCGGGCCGGCCAGGGCGAGGCTCCCGCCCCCGACCACTACAAGAACAAGCCCGAGGACAAGCATATCACGGAAGAAATTCCGGTGCCCGATGTGGCCGGGGCCAAGTTCGGGCACCCCATTCTGGCGCAGCCCCCCGAAGCCCTCACCGGCCTGCGGCTGGAGGGCCGCGAGAAAATTGCGGCCGGCGTCACGGCCGTGGTCAAGTCCATGCAATTCAGCTGGACTGAGGGCGGCGTGGGGCGCGGCACCAAGGCCCTGCTGAAGCTCAACCAGAAGGACGGTTTCGACTGCTCCAGCTGCGCCTGGCCCGACCCCGACGAGCACCGCTCCATCGCTGAATTCTGCGAGAACGGAGCCAAAGCCACTGCCTCCGACGCCGACGACAAAGCCGCCGGCCCGGAGTTTTTCGCCAAGCACAGCCTGGCCGAGCTCTCGCGCATGACCGACCGCGACCAGAACAACGCCGGCCGCCTCACGCACCCCATGGTGAAGTACCCCGGCGACAACCACTACAAGCCCATTGCCTGGCCCGATGCCTTCGACCTGATTGCCAAGGAGCTGAATGCGCTGGACTCGCCCGATGAGGCCGTGTTCTACACCTCGGGCAAGATTCCGAACGAGCCGGCCTTCCTGTTCCAGCTCTTCGCCCGGCAGTTTGGCACCAACAACCTGCCCGATTGCTCCAACATGTGCCACGAGAGCAGCGGCTCGGCCCTCAGCCCCACCCTGGGCCTGGGCAAAGGCTCCGTCACGCTCAACGACATTCACGATGCCGAGGTCATCCTCATCATCGGCCAGAACCCCGGCACCAACCACCCGCGCATGCTCTCGGCCCTGCAAATTGCCAAGCGCAACGGGGCCAAGATTATCAGCATCAATCCGCTGATTGAGGCCGGCCTGAACCACTTTCGCAACCCGCAGGATTTCATGAACCCGTTGCGGGCGCTGGGTGCGCTCATGGGTGATGGCACGCAAATCACCGATGTGTTCCTGCAAGTGCGGGTAGATGGCGACATGGCCCTGCTGCGCGGCATCATGAAGCACCTGTTTGAGGCCGAGGACCTGAACCCCGGCCAGGTGGTGGACCGTCCGTTCATCGCCGAATTCACGGAGGGCTTCGACTCCTTCGAGCAAAATATTCGCAATACGAGCTGGGAGGAGATTGAGGAAATCAGCGGCATCAGCCGCGCCCAGCTGCTGGAAGCGGCCAACCTCATTGCCCACAAGCAGAAAATTATTACCTGCTGGGCCATGGGCGTCACGCAGCAGCGCCAGGGCGTGCAAACCATCCAGGAAATCGTGAACCTGCACCTAATGAAAGGTGCCATCGGCAAGCCCGGTGCGGGCACCTGCCCGGTGCGCGGCCACTCCAACGTGCAGGGCGACCGCACGATGGGTATTTGGGAGAAGATGCCCAAAGGCTTCCTGGAGTCGCTGGAGAAGGAGTTCAACTTCACGCCGCCCGTGGAGCACGGCCTCGATGTGGTGGAAGCGCTGAAAGCCATGCGCCTGAAAAAGACCAAGGTATACTTCAGCCTCGGCGGCAACCTGCTGGCCGCCGGCCCCGACACCGAAGTAATTGCCGAAGGCATGCGCAACCAGAACCTGACCGTGTTTGTGGCTACCAAGCTCAACCGCGGCCACCTCACCACTGGCAAAACCAGCCTGCTGCTGCCCACCTTCGCCCACGTCGACATCGACATGCAGAAGAGTGGCCACCAGATGACGAGCTGCGAAAACTCGATGGGCGTGGTGAGCCAGAACAAGGGCATTCTGGTGCCCCTGGCCGGCGACCAGCTCAGCGAAGTAGCCATTATCTGCGGTATGGCCATTGCCACGCTCGGCGACAAAACCACCACCAACTGGGTGGGCATGACGGAGAACTACGACGTGATTCGCGACCATATCGCCCGCGTCATCCCCGGCTTCGAGGGTTTCAACGTGAAGCTGCGCTCGCCCGGCGGCTTCTACCTGCCCAACGGCCCGCGCGAGCGTAAGTTCACGACTAAAGACGGCAAAGCGCACTTCAGCACCACTACGCTGGAGCGCTACGAAGTGGAGCCCGACCAGCTCATTCTGATGACCGTGCGCTCGCACGACCAGTTCAACACCACCATCTACGAGTACAACGACCGGTACCGGGGCATCCACGGCGAGCGCCGCGTGCTGTTCATGAACCCCGCCGATATGGCTTCGCGCGGCATCAAAGCCAAGGACCTTATCGACATCACCAGCCACTTCAACGGCGAGGAGCGGCGCGTCGAGAAGTTTGTGGCCGTGCCCTACGATATTCCCAAAGGCAACGTGTCGGCCTACTTCCCGGAGGCCAA
The DNA here is from genome assembly GCA_030853845.1 of Bacteroidota bacterium. Classification (GTDB taxonomy): domain Bacteria; phylum Bacteroidota; class Bacteroidia; order Cytophagales; family Hymenobacteraceae; genus Hymenobacter. The sequence goes on from JALYUI010000083.1 coordinate 8,984, forward strand.
CCCACTGGTGCCCATCGGCTCAGTGGCCAAAGTAAGCAATACGCCCACCTCGAAATACGTGGTGGTGACGGTGGTGCCCACGGCCGTGAACAACGACGTGCGCATCAAGGAGCGCGAGGCGATGCTGGCCTAGGTTGGCGTTGCGAGTAGAACAAGCGCGGTGTAGCTGATTCTTCTCTGAGCGACCAGCCCAATAATGCGAAAAGCCCCGACACGTTGCTGTGTCGGGGCTTTTTACGTCTCAGAGTTTTTTGCTTCAAAGAGGAATGATTAGCTGCGCAAAGCTTCGTTTGCCGCGTTGCGCGATGCTTCACTCGCAATGACAGCCCACGGCATTACTGCGCCGTCGTCACCTCGGGTGCGTCAATAGTCAGGTCGATTTTTTCGTGAGCCGCCGTTTCACCGCTCAGCTTCACGGTGGCGGGGCCTTTGCCGCCGCCGTATTTCAGGTTCACCTGGCCTTTGCCGGTGGGCCGGCTGGCGTCGGGCTCGGTGTTGATGTTGAGGGCGTCGCCGCCCAGCAGCGAGCCGAAGGCCATGCTGACGGTGAAGCCCGAAGTGGTGGTTTTATCGCCGGTCACGTTGTCGACCGTCAGCTGCACGCTGCTGAGCTCGTTGGGCTTTTTGTCGCTCTCCGAATATTGGTTGCCGAATACGTGCTCGCCGGCCATGCCGTAGCTGGCGCCGCCGTCGTGCATCACGGCGTCGTAGGTGCCGGCGTGCTTGCCGCCCGCTATCACGACGTGCACGGTGCCCATGTTGGCGCTGGCGGCAGGGGTTTCAGTGGCGGCCGGTGGGGTAGCGGGGGTATCGGCGGCGGCCGGCGTGGCTTCTTTGGCGGTATCCGTGGTGGGGGAGCAGGCAGCCGCGGCGAGTAACAGGCTCAGGGCGGCAAGGGAGCGGAAAATACGGTTCATGAGGGTTGGCAATGAAAGTGAATGAGGGAGAGAAATTAGAGCTTCACGAACTCGACGCGGCGGTTCTGGGCTTTGGCGGCGGGCGTGTTGCCGGGGTCGAGCGGCTTGGCTTCGCCCCAGCCTTTGGCCGCGAGGCGGTCGGCGGCAATGCCGCTTTTGACGAGGGCGGCGCGCACGGCCTCGGCCCGCGCCTGCGAGAGCCTGACGTTGGCGGCGGCTTCGCCATCCGAATCGGTGTGGCCTTCCACGCTGAAGCGCAGCGCGGGTTGGCTGCGCAGCAGGCCGGCCAGCTGGTCGAGGGCCGGCTGCGAGGCGGGCTTGATGATGGCCTGGCCGGGGTCGAAGAGGATGTCGTGGCTGATGATGCGGCCGTCGGTCAGCAGGCGGGCATAAAGGTCTTTGCCACCCTCGGCCAGGCGGATGTTGCGCACCAGCAGCGGCTTGGTGGTGCCGTACACCGGCTCCGCGCCAATGGTGAGGGCCGTGGGGCGGCCGTTGGTAGCGGGCATGTTCAGGGTGCGCTGCTGGTCCAGGTACCCTTTCAGGCTGCGCTGGTTGAAAGCCAGTGCCAGGTGGTGCCAGCTGCCCCGCGCGTTGACCGTAACGTTGGCCAGCTCCTGCCCGGCCTGCTGGTCGGGCATCGTAATGCCGCGCTCCGTCACCAGCAGCGGGGCCAGGTCGCCGTTGGCGGCCTGGTGGCCGGTGCGTTTGTTCCAGGGATAGATGTACAGGCGCTGCGCATCGGCCAGAAATACGTCCATTTCGAGGGTAAACACCGCCGGCAGGTAGTTGGCCTGCTTCATCAGCGGGCCGATGTAGCCATCCTTCTGCACCTCAATGGTAGGTTTTCCGTCGGCGCGCACCACCTCCGCGTTGCCGGCCAGCAGCTCCCAGCGCGAGGGGAATTCGCCAATCTGCTCGCCCGTCAGCGGGTCCTCAAACAACACCTTGCTGCCGGGCACGAAGTCGTAGCGCGTGCTGCTGCGCCCGCTGCCGGCGGCCGAATCGTCGGAGCCCTCAGCGGCCGGCGTCGTCCCGGCGGCACCAGCCGCGCCCGGCGTGGCGGCTTTGGCCGCGCCCTTGGCGGCATCCTCGGTTTGGTCGAGGCCCTTGTTGATGGCGTCGTTGGTGCGCTGGCGTAAGCGGCTATCCACGGCCCCTTTCACCTGGTTGCTGAGGTCGGATAAGCGGAACTGGGCCTGGGCCGAAATGGCATGCGTGAGCAGCCCCAGCGCGAGCGCGCCGGCAAATAATTTTCCCATGATGGTGGTTGAAAGAAGGTAAGAAACTACGCGAAAAGCAGGGTGCGGCTAGTCGAGGTCGGCCAGGCGCGGCAGGTCGAAGCTGCCATTGCTGATGGTCACGAAAATGCCCTTATCGGTTGTCAGCGTGCCCGCGAAGGTGCCGCGCATCCGGCCTTTGGCGGCGGGCAGCAGCTGCACGGTGAGGCTGCCTTGCTTGAGCGGGGGCAGCATGATTTCCGGGTAAAAAGCCTGCTGGCTGGTTTCGCCGCCATTGTACACCAGCGCCGGCTGGGGGCTCACCACCGGCAGGCTGGCCGATGTCGGCGTGCCCTTCAGCAGCAGGTGGAAGCTCCAGCGCTTTGGCCCCTGCTTGCTGGTGCGCAGCTCGACAATGGGCTCCTCGATGCCGAACATAATGCCACTGTGATAGAAGCGGGCGTAGGGGGCCGGCACTCGCGGGTCGTTGTCGCGCAGGTGCACCGGCTCGTTCTGGTGCCCGAGGCCCGTGAAGGTGAAGTCGACTTTGCTGGCCGCGTCGCCCCGGCTCGCGGCGGGCTGCGCGTCCCGGGCCGGAGCCAAAG
>JALYUI010000086.1 GCA_030853845.1 Bacteroidota bacterium
AATTGGTTAACCCGTCAGAACGTTAGGCAGAACATTCTCAGAACGTCATGCTGAGCTTGCCGAAGCATCTCGCGTGCCACCACTAATTAATGACGACTTCACGATTGAGTTACTACCACACGCGAGATGCTTCGACTCCGCTGCGCTACGCTCTGCATGACGTTCTGTTCTGCAAACGGCTCACCCCTGCGGAATCCACAGTGCGAACTCGCTGCCCCGGCCCGGCCCGCTACGCACGGCAAGGCGGCCGCCGTGCCGCTCCACCACCTGCCGCGCGTAGTAGAGGCCCAGGCCGAAGCCTTTGACGGGGTGCAGGTTACCGGTGGGCACGCGGAAGAACTGGTCGAAAATGACTTCCTGATAGCCGGGGGCTATGCCGGGGCCGTTGTCGGCCACGCTCAGGTGCCAGCCGGTGGCCTCCTGCCGGCCCCGGATGGTGATGGTGACGGCCTCACGCGAATACTTAATAGCGTTGTCGATGAGGTTATTGAGGACGTTGCCGAGGTGCAGGCGGTCGAGTTGAACCGGGGCCGCGTCGACCTGCACATCAAACTGCACCGGCTTGGCGGCCTGTAGCTGGTGGCGGGCCACGATTTCGGCCACCAGCGCGGCGGGCTGAACGGTTTCGGGAGTCAGCGCCAGCGGCTGGCGCTCATCGACGGCAATGTGGAGAACTTTCTCGACCAGGTCGGACAGGCGCTGGAGCTCGGTGCGCGAGATGGCGAGGTAGGTCTGGGTTTTGGCAGCATCGTGCAGCACCCCGAAGTTTTGCAGCGCCTCCACGGCCGCCGACACGGTGGCCAGCGGCGTTTTCAGCTCGTGCGTCATGTTGTTGATGAAGTCGTTCTTGACTTCGGACAGCTTTTTTTGGCGCAGAATCGTACTCAGCATCAGCCAGAAGCAGGCCGTGGTGAGAACCAGCAGTACCACCGAGCCGGCCAGCAGCCCGCTCATGCGCCGCAGCACGAAAAAGGTGGGGCGCTGAAAGGCCGCCCACACCCGCAGGTTGGTTATCGGGTTGAGGATGGTGAGGGGCGTGCGCAACGGATAGCCGGCTCTTGCGGCCCCGGCTGGCCCCGCATTGCCGGCTTTCGGCCGCAGGGTATCGAGCACGAAGGGCGCATCGGACCCGCGCTGGCGCAGCTCGGCATGGTAGGCGGTGGCGAGCTGCGTCAGGCTAATGTTGCGGGCACCGGCCCAGTCGTTGATGATGAGGTAGGAAAGGGTACGCGCCAGCGTATCGACGGATGCCGGGTCGGTGGTGAGGCTGCTGATGGTGACTCGTTTTTCCTGGTGCATGCGCTGCCGGGCGGCCTTTAGGGTAAGCGGAGCGGGCACCACGATTGTGGTCGGCAGCGTGCCCTGGCCCCGCGACGACAGCATGATGCGGCCGATACGCGGGCTTTTTTCGTCAGAGTCCTGGAAGGCAATGTGCTGCGGGCGTTGGCTGGGCTGGCTCTGCATCAGCAGCCGGGCGGTATTCACCTGCCCGCGCTGCACCACGGTGAGTAGCGCCTCGCGCACGGTGCGGGCAAACTGGCTGGCCGTGAGCTGGTAAGTATTGTAAAGCCAGTAGCCCTGGAAGCCGTTGATGCCCAGCATGCACGCCACCATGAGCCAGAAAATGGAGCGGATGCGGCGTTTCATTTGGTGAGGAGATAATCAGATTGCACTGACGGCGCAGCTGGCGCGCCGCCAGAACGAGCCTCCTCAAAAGTACGCCCCCAACTGCCACCCCAATCCCCGTTAACACTATTTAACACAGTATAACAGTAGTTTACAAACCGATGCCGGTGCTTTGCAGTGTTCAATCAAACCCCGCATCACCATGAAAGTCACTGCAACAAAACATCCGCTGCTGCTCGTCATAGTCGGCCTGGTAAGTACGGCTCCCACCCTGGCCCAGACCAGCGGGCGCATCCAGTACGAAGTCACCAAGCGCGTCGACCCCAGTACTATTCGGGTCGTTATAAATGGCGAGGTGGTGAAGCCCGGCAGCCCCAACTTCCCCACCGACATTCCCGATACCCGCACCACGGGCATGACCCTCGCCTACGCCGGTAATTACGCGAAGGAAACGCGCGAAAGCGGCGCGCTACGCACCACCACTATGGCCATGAACGGCGGGACCGGAGTGCCGCAAACCAGCCTGCTCAAAGCGCCTTTTGAGGAAACCACCTACGTCGACCTGCCCGGCCGGGCCGTGGCCACGGTGCTCACCGTCACCAAAGACAACGCCACCAGCGCCTACCGCAGCAACGCCCCCTTCGTGGCCCCCACCGGCTGGACGCTCACCAACCAGACCCGCAAAATTGCCGGCTACCGCTGCCGCAAGGCCACCGCGCCCTACCAGCAGGAAACCTACACCATCTGGTTCACCACCGACCTGCCCTTTACCTACTCGCCGGTGCGCGAGCTGATGCCCGAGAAGGGTGTGGTGCTACAGCTCGAAGGTGAAAAAGAACAGTACCAGGCCACCAAAGTCGACCTGAAAGCCGTGGCCGACACCGAAGTACGCCCCCTCGAAACCGCCCAGACCGTGACGCCCGCCGAGCTGAAAGACCTGCGCGAGAAAGCCCGGGCCGACTTCCGCCAGCGCCTGATTGACGGAGAATCCAAGTAAGACCCATGCGCTACTTCCTGCTGCCCGGGCTGCTGCTGGGCCTGGCCACGGCCGGGCGCGCCCAGGTCGCCACCCACCCCGGCACCGTGCGCGGCGCGCTAGCCGACTCCACCACTGGCAAGCCCCTGCGCGAAGCTTCCGTGTCGCTCACGCTGGCCCGCGATTCGAGCTACGTCAGTTTTGGCATCACCGATGGCGACGGGCGCTTTGCCCTGCGCAATGTGGCCGAGGGGCGGTACCTGGTGCAGGTATCGGCGCTGGGCTTCCGGCCCCGGCGGCTGCCGGTGGCGGTGTCGGCGGCCAACCCTGCGCCCGACCTGGGCCTGCTGCGCCTGGGGCCGCTGGCCCAGAAGCTGGGCGAGGTGGTGGTGACCCAAAGTTTGGCCCCGGTGGAAGTGCGGGGCGACACGCTCGACTTCAACGCCCGTGCCTTCAAAACCCAACCCAATGCGGCTGTGGAGGCGCTGCTGAAGAAGCTGCCCGGTGTGGAAGTGGCCCGCGATGGCAGCATCCGCGCCCAGGGCCAGGCCGTGAGCCGGGTGCTGGTCGACGGTAAGCCCTTCTTCGGCGACGACCCCAGGCTGGCCACCCGCAACCTGCCCGCCGACCTCATCGACCGCGTGCAGCTCTTCGACCAGCAGAACGACCAGGCCGCTTTTTCGGGCATCGACGACGGCAACCGCCAGCGCACCATCAACCTCGTCACCAAGCGCGACAAGCGCAAGGGCTGGTTCGGCACCAACGGCGCGGGGCCCGGCACCGACGGCCGATACTCCGCCCAGCTGGGCCTCAACCGCTTCAACAACGGCCGCCAGCTTTCGGCCCTGGCCCAGGCCAACAATGTGAATGAGCAGGACTTTGGCGACACTGGCGGCCCCGCGCAGACTACCAACGGTCCTGGGACCGGCGCGGGCGGCACTACCCTCCCGCTAGGCGGCGCGGCAGGCAGCCCGGCCAGCAATCCGCAGCCCGACAACATCACCGAATCGGGCTCCGTCGGGCTGAACTACCGCGACGCCTGGGGCAAACGCACCGAAGTGGCCACCAGCTACCTCGCCACCCGCGCTACGGTGCTGACCGACCAGCAAATCCGGCGCGCCAACGTGGCCGGCCTGCCCCTGCCCGACGGCACCACCGGCCCGCCCCTGCTCACCACCCAGGCCCTGCGCGAGCGCAGCACCACCAGCAGCCACCGCCTCAATTTCCGGCTCGATTACGGCCTCGACTCCCTCACCTCGCTGCGCCTCACGCCCTACGCCACCTGGCAGCGCACCGAGTTGGGCCGCTCCAACCAGCAGCAGGCGGCCAGCGGCGCGCGCCGGCTCAACCAGGGCCAGAACCAGTTCGATGCCGGCAGCACCACGCCCGCCGCCGGCGGCAATGCCCTGCTCATGCGCAGGTTTGCCCGCCCCGGCCGCACGCTCTCGGCCAACCTCAGCTCGGCCCTGACCAACCCAACCAGCGCCGCCTTCAACCAAGCCACCAACCTTTTTTTTGATGCCACCGGCCTGCCCATCACCCAAACCCTCAACCAGCGAATTGAGCAGGCCACGCCCGTGCGCAACCACACCCTCACGCTCGCCTACGCCGAGCCGCTCTCGCTGCGCACCAAGCTCGAAGCCCACTACGCCCTCACCGACAACCGCAACGACGGCCGTCGCTTCACCACCGATTTCGACGAGGCCACCAGCCGCTACAGCCGCCCCAACCCCGGCCTCAGCAACGAGTTCACCAGCCAGTACCTGGCCCAGCGCGCCGGCCTCACCCTGCAAAAAAAGCGCCTGCGCTACACTGTGGGCCTGGGGCTCGATGGCCAGCTGGCCACGCAGCGGGTGCGTAACCTCTCGGCCGACACCCTCGTGGAGCGCCGCTTCGGCCGCCTGCTGCCCAACGCCCTGTTCAGCTACACCGGCCGCAGCAACCGCACGCTGCGCCTCAACTACCGCGCTCAGCTCAGCCCGGCCAGCGCCACCCAGCTCCAGCCCGTGCGCAACAATTCCAACCCGCTCAGCATCGAGGCCGGCAACCCCGGCCTGCGCCCCGAATACGTGCAGGCGCTGGTGGCCAGCTGGTCGCAGTTTGCCCCGGCCACCAACCGTAGCGTGTTTGCCGTGCTCAACGGCAGCCTCATCAACGACCGCATCGTGGCCGCCACCGCCTTCAGCGAGCGCGGCGTACAAACCACCCGCCCCGTCAACGCCGACGGCTTCGCCAGCCTCACGGGCTTCCTGTCGCTGGGCCAGCGCTTCGCCGCCCACAAGCTCAACCTGAACCTGACCACCAGCGGCAGCCTCGCCCGCAGCCCCAGCTTCGTGAACGGCCAGCCCAACACCACCCGCACCTGGAGCCTGGGTCAGGGCGCGAGCCTGAACTCGGCCTTCAACGAGCAGCTCGAATTCAACCTCGGCCTCAACGCCTCCTGGCAAGGGGCGGCCTACGCCCTGCTGCCCGCCCAAAACAACACCTACTTCACCCAGACCCTCACCGGCGACGTGTTCTACCAACTGCCGGCCCACTTCGTGCTCACCTCCGACGTGTGGGCCAGCAACGCCACCGGCCGCGCGGCGGGCTACAACCCGCGCCTCGTGCTGTGGAGCCTAGGCCTGGCCCGCCAGCTGTTCGCCAACCAGCAGGGCGAGCTGAAAATTGAAGCCCACGACCTGCTCAACCAGAACCGCAGCCTCGTGCGCAACACCGAAGCCAACTACGTGGAGGACGTGCGCAGCCGGGTGCTGCAACGCTATTTCATGCTGAGCTTCACCTACCACCTGCGCCAGTTTGGGAAGTAGGGTCGGGATAATCGGGATAAAGGAACGGTCATGCTGAGCTTGTCGAAGCATCTCTACCGCGCAACGC
>JALYUI010000095.1 GCA_030853845.1 Bacteroidota bacterium
GGAGCCGCGAAGGGTCGCGTCTCTACATCCCATAGGCCAACTTGAAATCTGCTCTAAATTAACGTTTGTGTGAAAAGAGCTGGCTGATGGCACTGATAGGCGGGAGCAGTCGTTGGGTATTGCCGCACTAAACTTGGATAGGTACGTCGGCAGTGCTTTATTTGTCTAATCCCATCCCCCCTCTTATGACTGCTTCTGTTACGCTCCGCCGCTGGCTGGTTGGCGCCCTGGCTCTTTTGGCCCCAACAACTGTAATGGCGCAAAGCCTGGCACCCACGTTGCTCGATGATTTTAACCGGGCGGATAGTCCCACGGTGGGCGCGGGCTGGGTGGAAACCGAAACCACGCCGAGCACGGGGGCGGCTATCGTGAGTAACCAGCTGAAATTGAGCAGCGGGGTACAGGGCAAGGACTTCGTTTCGCGGGACGTATCGACGCGCTACAGCCCGGTGTTGCGCCAGAACGCGGACCCATTGACTTGGCTGTTTAATATGCAGCAGTCGCGGCCGAACCCGTCGGGGTTTGGGCCCAATAACTACGGAGCAGCCTTTGTGCTGGCCGGCAGTGCGGCAGACTTTACGACGGGCAACGGCTACGCGGTGGTGTATGGCAATTCGGGCGCGCCGGACAGTCTCAAGCTGGTGCGCTACACGGGCGGGCTGGTGGGGCCAACTACCCTGCGCACGCTCGCGGCGGTGAGCGTGCCGGCAGCACCTGGGGCGTTGACGGGGCCGGCGCACACGGTGCGGGTGCTCTACGCGCCGGACGAAGACAACTGGACGCTGGAAGTGAGCGCTAACACGGCCACGTTTGATGACCCGACGACGGCCACCTACGTGCGCATTGGCGTGCGGAAAGACTCGGTGTTTGCCGCGACGCCCCTGCCCTGGGTAGGCTGTTTCTGGAACCACGCCACCACGGCGGCGGAGAATGCAGTGTTTGATAATATCTACGTGACGGCGCCCTGCACCCTGGGGCCGGAGCCGACGCAAGGGGCCAGCGCGCCGGTGGCGACGAACCTGACCAGCGCGGGGGCGACCCTGACCTGGGCCGCCGGCAACGGCACGGGGCGCATTGTGGTAGTGCGGCGGGCCAGCACGGCGGCTACTGGTCCAACGGATGGCAGCGTGTATAACGGCAATGCTACCTTTGGCAGCGGCTCGGCGCTGGGAACCGGGGGCTTCGTGGTGTATGCCGGGACGGGCACAACGATGAACGTGACCAACCTGCAACCCAACACGGCTTATGCTTACCAGGTCTATGAGCTGCTGGGCACGGGCTGTACGACGAACTACCTGCAAGCAAGCCCGGCGAGTGGCACATTTAGCACGGCTCCGTGCCTGCTGGCCAGCTTTCCTACGCAGGATGCCACCAATGCCACGGCCGTGGCGGCGGGGCGTACGGCGGTCACCTTTAGCTGGACGCCGGGCAACGGCGCCAATCACCTGGTGGTGGTGCGGCCGAACTCGTCGACGTTGACGCTGCCGAGCTCCGGCACGGGGTACACGGCGAGTGCGGCGTATGGCGGGGGCAGTGCGCTGGGGGCGGGCTACGTGGTGTACGCGGGTGCCGGGGCTACCAGCGTGACGGTGACCAATCTGGTGACCGGCCAGTCGTACCGCGTCGAGGTATACACCTACAACGGCACGGGCTGCTCGTCGGCGTACACGACGGCCTTTTTTGCCACTACGACTTATAACGTGCCGGTGCCGCCGGTGGGCACGCTGCTGCCCTTTCGGGGCAACATTCACGCCCACTCTTCTTACTCGGATGGCAACCAGGACGGGCTGGCGGTGACGCCCCTGCAGAACTTTCAGTACGCGGCGGCCTCGCTGCATACGGACTTTATGGGCATTTCAGAGCACAACCACGCGGGCGCGGGCATGAGCCTTCCCAACTACGCGCGGGGCCTGCAGCAGGCCGACCAGGCCACGACGGCCAGCTTCGTGGCCCTGTACGGCATGGAGTGGGGCGTTATCTCGGGTGGGGGCCACGTGGTAGTGTATGGCGTGAACCAACTGCTGGGTTGGGAGCCGGGCAACTACGACGTGTTCGTGGCCAAAAACGACTACCAGGGGCTGTTCAAGGAAATCAACCGGCGGCCGGGCGCGTTTGCCACGCTGGCCCACCCCAACCGGACGGACTACGGCAACCTGGCCGGGACGGCGTTTAGCCCCCGGGCCGACTCGTCCATCGTGGGCACGGTGCTGCGCTCCGGGCCGGCCACCACCACCAATACCACCTACACCAACCCCTCGCGGGGCAGCTACACGCCTTATTTCCAGACGATGCTGGCCAAGGGCTACCACGTAGGCGTGACGCTGGACCACGACAACCACAACACCACCTTTATG
>JALYUI010000102.1 GCA_030853845.1 Bacteroidota bacterium
GTACCAAGACCCAGTAACATGCTGATTCGCAATAAGTTGATGCTGCGCTTTACCCTGCTGGTGCTGGGCATTCAGCTGAGCTTTTCGGCGTTTGTCTACTACTTCAACGCGTCGATGCGGGCGCAGCGCTTTGAGCATCGGCTGGCCAATAGCGCCACGCTGGCGGGCCGCCTGCTACTGCGCCTCCCCACGCTGGACACCGACCTGACGCGCCGCTCGCGCCGGGGCGACCTGCTCACGCTGCCCCGCGAAGAAATCAGCATCTACGACCCCAGTAACCGGCTGCGCTACAGCAGCAACGACCACATCGACCAGTCTGCCAACCGCGTCCGGCTGGCGGGGCTACACGCGGGCCAGCAGGTGAGCTACCCGGCCAAAGGGTGGCTCGAAACTGTTGGGCTGGCTTATCCGCAGCAGGCCGGGGCGGGCCACTACCGCATCTTTGTATCGGCCGAAGACCGGGTGGGGCGCGCCCAGCAGGAACGCCTGGGTCGGCTGCTGCTGCTGGCCAACTTGGGCGCACTGCTGCTGACCATTGCGGCGGCCTGGTTTTTTGCGGGCAGCGCCCTGCGGCCCGTCACGCGCATCAGCCAGCAGGCGCGGCGCATCTCGGCCACCAGCCTGGGCCGCCGGCTGCCCGAAGGCAACGGCCGCGACGAGCTGGCCCTGCTGGCCCAGGATTTCAATACCATGCTGGCCGGGCTGGAACAGGCTTTTGAAACGCAGAAAAACTTTCTGTCCAATGCCTCGCACGAGCTGCGCACGCCCCTCACCGGCCTCGTGGGCACCCTCGAAACAACTTTGGAATACGACACTACCCTGCCGGAAGCCCGCCAGAGTATCACCCAAAGCCTGGATGCGGCCCGCCGGCTCAGCGCCCTCACCAACGGCCTACTCAACCTGGCCAAGGTCGACGGGGCCTTGCCGGCCTTCACGCCCGTGCGCCTCGACGAATGCCTGAACCAGGCCCTGCGGCTGGTGCGCGGCGCGTATCCCGGCCGCGAATGGCGCGTGGCCTTCGCCAACCTGCCCACGGAGTCCGAAGCCGACCTATTTATGCTGGCCGGCAATGCCGAGCTGCTGACCACGGCCCTGCTCAATCTGCTCGACAATGCCGGCAAGTATTCGGCCGGCCCGGTGCGCACCGAAATCGCCTACGCCGACGCCCGCACCCTGCGCCTGCGCGTGGCTGACGAAGGCCCCGGCCTCTCCCCCGAGGAGCTCACCCACATTTATGAACCGCTGTATCGGGCGGCCGGGGCGCAGGGCCGGCCGGGCTATGGCCTGGGCCTGCCTCTCACGCAGCGCATTATTCAGCGCCACGGCGGCCGGCTGGAGCTGACATCGGTACCCGGCCAAGGTACCGTAGCCACCGTGTGGCTGCCGGTGCTGACGGAGTAGCGGGAGTCGCCCTTCACGTTCACCTCACGAGACCCCCTCGGGGCATGACCCCCTCTCCAAAAAAGAGGGGGCACCGGTTCGTGCGCAGTAGCGTGGACTCTGCGAGTCCGCGCGTCTGAACGATTGCCGAACATCCGGCCCACGCGCGGAATCGCAGAGTCCACGCTACAATTCGTCAGGTGCAAATCCGGTGCCCCCTCTTTTGGGGAGAGGGAGTCATGCCCCATAGGGGTCCCGTGAGGTGAGCGCCCGAACGAGCCGTGACGCCTACTTCTTCAGCATCTTCAGCAGCTCCTCGGCGGCGGGCTCCGACGAGGCCGGGTTCTGGCCGGTGATGAGGTTGCCGGCCGTGACCACGTAGGGCTGCCAGTCGGCCCCTTTCGAGTAGTTGCCGCCGTTCTGCTTCAGCATGTCTTCTACCAGGAAGGGCACCACGTTGGTAAGCTGCACGGCTTCTTCTTCGGTATTGGTGAAGCCGGCTACGTCCTTGCCTTTTACCAGGAGCTCGCCATTGGCGGCTTTCACGTGGCGAAGCACGCCGGGGGCGTGGCACACGGCGGCCACCGGCTTACCGGCGTTGTACATGGTCTCAATCAGGGCAATAGAATTGGGGTCTTCGGCCAAGTCCCAGAGTGGCCTGTGGCCGCCGGGGTAGAATACGGCATCGAAATCCTCGGCCTTCAGCGTATCGAGCTTCACGGTGCTGGCCAGCGCTTTCTGGGCGGCAGTATCGGCCTTGAAACGTTTGGTGGCGTCGGTCTGGGCGCTGGGGTCGTCGCTCTTCGGGTCAAGGGGCGGCTGGCCGCCCAGAGGCGAGGCCAGGGTGACAGTCGCGCCGGCATCGACGAAGGTGTAGTAGGGCGCAGCGAATTCCTAGAGCCAGAAACCGGTTTTGTGGCCGGTGTTGCCAAGCTGGTCGTGCGAGGTGAGAATCATGGCAATTTTCATAGGTTCAGCGGGTTAGGGGTAAATGGCCGGTTGGCCGGAAATGGCAGGCCCCGGCGTGGGCCAGGGCCTGGTTATAATATTGCTGGTTTCTCGTTGCTGGTTTCTATTTCCTGGTTGCTCGGTTTAAGCCGTTTTTCAGGCCGAAGACAATTCAACAACGAGCAACGAAAAACCAGCGACGAGAAACAAAACAGGAGCTTCAGCAGCTACTGCGTACCAGCAGAAAACAAGCGGGTGCAGCCAGAAAATAAGCGGGTGCAACCGCGATGCTTAGGCGTTGGTGGTCGTCGTCAGGGTGACTTCGATATTGCCGCGCGTGGCCCGCGAGTAGGGGCAGATGCCGTGGGCGGCTTCTACCAGCTTCTCGGCCTGGGCCTGCTCGATGCCGGGCAGGTTCACGTGCAAGTCGGCCGAGATGCCGTAGCCGCCATCCTCCGCCTGTCCGAAGCCGATGAAAGCTTCCACGGTCACGTTTTCGAGGCGCACGCTGGCCTGGCGGGCCGCCACGCCGAGGGCACCCTCGAAGCAGGCCGAATAGCCGGCGGCGAACAGCTGCTCGGGGTTGGTAGCGCCGGGCTTGCCGGGGCCGCCCATCTCCTTGGGCGTGCTCAGAGTCAGGTCGAGCACATTGTTGTCGGTGGTGACGTGGCCATCGCGGCCACCTTTGGCTTTCGCCTGGGCGGTAAATACTTTAGTGATTTTCATCAGAAAAAAAGAAAAAATGAAGCTGGCGGCTAAGCCAGCTGGGTTAGCATATGAGAAAGGTGAACCCGCAGAGCAGCCACTTCGGCCGGGCTCATGTGTAGCTTGGCGAGCATGGCCTCCGGAATGGCCCGGGCCTGGGCCTCCAGCGCCCGGCCGGCGGGCAGCAGCGCGATGATGACCGAACGCTCGTCGTGCGGAGCCCGGGCGCGGCTCAGCCACTGCCGTTGCTCCAGGCGCTTGAGCAGGGGCGTGAGGGTGCCCGAATCGAGCAGCAGCTTCTCGCCCAGCTCCTTCACCGTGAGCTGCCCGTGCTCCCAAAGCAGCAGCAGCACCAGGTACTGCGGATACGTGAGGTCGAGGGCCTGCAACAGCGGCTGGTAGGCCTTGGTGATGAGCCGCGACACCGCGTAGAGCGGGAAGCAAAGCTGGCTTTCCAGCTTCAGCAGCGAATCGGGCGACGGGGGAGGGGTGGAATTAGCCATGCGGTTTCGGGGGTATAACGGGTAATGGTTGTGCAATGTTTGATTGTGCACAATATATTTTCCAAACCAGTTTTATCAGCTTATCTCGAACAGGTCGAGGCGATACGTTTCGTGGCGCTGGCCGGCAAGGTGGCGCAACGGGCCGGCGGGGCCGGCTTTGGCCAGAAAGAAGTCGTGCACTTCGTCGCCGGTCAGGGGGTAGTCGTGCACCGGGGGCGTCCAGTGCACCAGCAGCAGCTGGCCGCCGGGGTGCAGGGCCGCCAGCAGCTGGCCGGCCGCGCGCGCCAGGTCGGGAGCCGACCAATAGTAGCCCACTTCCGAGAGCACTATCAGGTCGAATGGCTGGTCGGGAAATTCCTCCGGCACGCGCAGGTTGCGGATTTCGACCTGGGGCAGCCCGACGCAGCGTGCCCGGGCCTGAGCCAGCGCGGCCTCGCTCACGTCCACGGCCAGCAGGTGGCCGCAACGCGGGGCCAGCTGCGCCGTGAGCACGCCCAGCGAACAGCCGATTTCGAAGGCTTCGGCGTAGTGCGGGCGCGGCAGGGCGGCCAGGGTAGCGGCATATTTCTCCCGTTCGTAGGCGCTGTTTTCGAAGTCCCAGGGGTCGCGGTTGGCGGCGTACACGTGGTCGAAATATTCCGGGGGCAGGCTGTCGGGCTGGTTCTGGTTCATGGCGTAATGGCGGGCGGGGTGGCTTCAAAATAGACTTCATACGGCCCGGCGAAATGGGCCAGCATGGCCGGGGCCAGCAGAAAGCCGTCGGGGTCGTCGGTGAATACGCCCGGGGCCAGCTGCGAGCGGTGCGCCTCGATGGCGCGCTGCTTCTGCGCCAGTCCCGCACCTACATCAAGCCGGAAGCCGCTCACGCCGTCGGCCGACGTGGGCAAGTCGGCGGGGGCGGCGCGCTCCCAGGCCCACACCACGTATTCGAGGCAGCGCGGCGGGTGCGGCAGGCCCGCCAGCGAGGCATGCACCAGGGCGGCGGTGGCGCGGTGGTCGGGGTGGGGGTCGCGCCGCCAGGGTACCAGCACGGTGGCGGCTTTTTGCTGCTCCAGAAACTCCCGCATCTGCTCCATGGCCCGCGAAAAGCCCGGCTCGGCGGCGTGGGCGGGTACGCGGCCGTCGGGCAGCTGCAGTAGCAGCGGCGCGGTGGTATCGGCACCCAGCAGGGTGAGAGCATGGCGAAACTCGGCCTCGCGCACCGCCGTGCGCGCAGCGGCCGAAAACGCTTGGGAGTGGGGGTGCGACATGCTGCCGTCGCTCACCAGCACTGCTGCCGTAGCATGGCCTAGCTGATGCAACAGGGCCAACAGCCCGCCGCAGCCCAATGCCTCGTCATCCGGGTGCGGAGCAACGACAACCGTCGCGCCCAGGCTGGCGGCAAAGCTGGCGGAACGCACGGGGTATTCGGCAAATGGAAGCGGGGTTTCGGACACGGCAGCAGCAGCTATGCTGGAAGTTGAGTAGCGCTTACCTCTAAATGCCCCGTTCAGTGGTCGGCTGTTTTCGCCGGGCCGGGCAAGTCCTGAAAATCTTTCCCTTCCAGCACGAAGCGGCCCACGTCGGCCAGGGCGGCATCGGGGGCGGGCTGGCGCAGGTAGTGGGTCAGGTCGCGGTGCAGGCGCTCGAAGGGCTCGGGGCGCAGGAGGCCGCGGGCACCCACGCAGCGCTCGGCCAGTCGCAGCATTTCGAGGCAGATACTTTCGATGGCGGTGCGCATCATGTTGGCGTAGGCCACGGTGGCCTCGGCCCCTTCGGACGTGGCGGCTCCGGGCCGGGCGGCATGCTCGGCCGCCCCGCGCACCCACTGCCGGCCGCTTTCCAGCAGAATAGCCATTTCGCCGAGGCGCTGGCGCTGGTAGGGGTCATCGGTGCGGCCCAGGCCGCGCAGAAAATTCTGGGTTTCTTCAAACACGGCTTCGGCCCCGCCCAGCTGCACCGCCGCGAACCGGATGGCCCCGCCGCTGAAAGCCGGCTGCTGGTAATAGGCGTTGGGTGGGCCGATAAGGTCGTCGGCTTCCAGCTCCAGCCCCGTCAAATCGGCGCGGAAGCTGGCCGTGGCCCGCATACCCAGCGGCTGCCAGAACGAGCGGTCGAGCACCGGCGGCTGCGCATCGGCGGGCAGCACGAACAGCTGCCAGCCGCGCCCTTCCGGCAGTGCACCTGTAATAAGCGGGCGCGTAAGGTGCCCGGCACCCGAGGCGAAGGTTTTGGCCCCGCGCAGCCGGTAGCAGCCGTTGGGCAGGGCTTCGAGGTGCACCCCTTCGGCCGGGTTTTCCGTGTTCCAGACGCCAAACAGGTGGCCGGCCCGGGCCTCGGCCGCGTAGCGCGCCACCTGTGCCGGCGTGCCCAGCTGCTGAATAAGCAGCAGCGCGTTCAGGTGGCCTTCGTACACGCGGCCCACAGCCAGGTTGCCGCGCCCCACGTGCTGCAGCACCCGCAGCAGCGGCAGCGTAGCTGCTGGCACATCGAGCCCAGCCCCGCCAAACGCGGCCGGCAGGGCAGCGGTGAGCAGCCCGGCCGCCGCCAAAT
>JALYUI010000135.1 GCA_030853845.1 Bacteroidota bacterium
ACTGTGCCCCAGCCACCAACCTGGGCACCAGCAACCTGAGCACTACCAGCGGCACGCTCACTTTCAGCGCGGGCAATGGCACAGCCACCAACTACGTAGTGCAGTATGGCGTGGCCGGGTTCAACCCGGCACTGCCCAGCTCGGGTACCAACACCTACACCACGGTGAACACGACCAACCTGACGGTACCCATTACCGGGCTCACGGCTAATACCTCGTACCAGTTCTACGTAACCAAGAGCTGCGGCGCGGGCCAGACCAGCCAGACGGCCGGTCCCTTCACGTTTACGACGCAGTGCCTGGCTCCCGTATACGCCACCCTACCTTACACGCAGGACTTCGAGAGTGCTTGGGTTAATGGCTGCAACACTCGTGACATCCCCTCGACCAACTGGCTGAACACGCCTCCCACCGGCAACACCTCGTGGCGGCGCGACGACGATGGCGCGAGCGCGGCCTGGAGTGGTACGTCGGGGGCCTTCACCCCGGCCGGCAGCCCGCTGAGCGGGGGCACCAGCCTGCACTCGGCCCGCTTTCACTCCTACGACGTGACCGGCCGGGGCGTGGGCACGCTCGACCTGTATGCTAACATGAGCGGGGGTACGGGCACGCCTACGCTCACCTTCGACTACATCAATACCTCAGGCACCGACTCGGTGAAAGTGCAGTTCAGTACCAACGGCGGCAGCACCTTTACCACCATCGCCGGCAGCGGGGTGGGCATTGCCGCCACCTGGACGCGCCGCACGGTGAACCTGCCTACCACCGGCCTTACGGCCACCTGCGTGGTACGCCTGCGGGCCGTGGGCGACTTCGGCGTAACCGATATCGGCATCGACAACGTGCAGCTCGCCTTCATCACCTGTGCGGCTGCCTCGGGCTTGTCGATAACCAGCACCTCGACCACTTCGGTTAACCTGAACTTTACGCCCGTAGCGGGCGCGGCCAGCTACACCCTGACCCTGACCCCGGCCGGCGGTGGCGCGCCCACCACCCAAACGGTGACAGCCTCGCCCGTAGCCCTGACCGGCCTGACGCCCGGCGCGACGTACACGGCCAGCCTCGTGAGCAGCTGCGGCAGCAGCGGCACTTCGCAGCCCGCCGTGCTGACGTTTGCCGTACCGGCCGGCAACGACGAGTGTGCCGGAGCCGTGACCGTGCCCGTGCAGTTTGGCACGGCCTGCGTGACGCAAACCAGTGCCGACAACACCACGGCTACGACTTCGACGGGTCCAACCCCTTCGTGCACCAGCACTCTGAACCGCGACATCTGGTTTAAGGTGACGGTACCGGCCAGCGGCGCAGTAACGATAAAAACCGTGGCCCCAACCGGTGGCAGCAACATCACCGACACGGTTATGAGCCTGTACTCGGGTACCTGCGGCAGCCTGACTGAAATTGGCTGCAACGACGATACCAACGGCCTGTACGCGCAGGTGGCCGCCACCGGCCGCACGCCGGGCGAGGTACTCTACATCCGCGCCTGGGCTTACAGCGCCACCGCTTCGGGCCTGATTGCCGTGTGTGCTCTTACGCCCTCGAACTGCCCGGCCCCCCTCGGCCCCACCGCCACCAACGTGACCAACATGACGGCCCAGCTGAACTGGGTGGCTCCGGCTAACGCACCTGCTGGCGCTACGTACGAAATTGAGTATGGCCTGCAGGGCTTCACGCAGGGCAACGGCACCACGGTAACCGGCCTCACCGGCCTCACCTACGCGCTCACCAACCTGACGCCCAACTCGGACTACTGCTACTACGTGCGCCTGAACTGCGGTGCCACCAACGGCAGCAGCACCTACGTGGGTCCTACCTGCTTCAGCACGCCGCTGACCGTGCCCAGCAACGACAACCCCTGCGGGGCCATCACGCTGGGTGCCGCTTCGGTAAACAGCTCGACTTCGGGTGCTACTACCAGCGCCCAGGCCGGCATTCCGCTGCCCACCTGCTCGTCGGCCCAGCTGCCCAAAGACGTGTGGTTTAAATTCACGGCTACGGCCACTACCTACCGCCTCACCGTAACGGGTACGGCCGCCGGCCTGGTGCGGGTGTTCACCCTCACCAGCGCAGACTGCGCGGCTGGTCCGTACGCCCAGCTTGCCAATGGCTGCTTCGCCGGCCCCGGCAACAACCAGAACGTGGGCCCGGTAAACCTGACCGGCCTCACCGTGGGTACGACCTACTACGTGGCCGTGAGCGGCTACGGCAGCTCCGACACGCCGGGCAACTTCACCATCCTCGGTACCGTGACGGCCACCAAGGCCCAGGCCGATACCGATGCGCTGCTGGTGTACCCCAACCCGAGCAACACCGGCCAGCTGACCCTGCGCCTGAGCAACGTGAGCAAGGCCGGCCAGGCCACCCTGCTCAATGCCCTGGGCCAGGTGGTAGCCACCCAGAACCTGAGCGCTACTACCGAGCAGACGCTGAGCACCCGGGGCCTTGCCACCGGCGTGTATACGCTGCGCGTGACGGTAGCCGGCCAGATTCTGACCCGGAAGGTGGTGCTGGAATAACTGCCCGCCCACCCCGCACAAAAAAGAGCCGGCACTTTGCCGGCTCTTTTTTTATGGCCGGCAAATGCGACAGGCATTCTATCCTCATCGGGAAATGGCGTGCGAAAAAGGGTTGTCGCACGCCATTTCCCGATGCTTTTTCCCGCATTGTCCGCAGTGCCTTTTGCCGGTAAACAGCACGACGGACACTGCGAGAACCACTGCGAACACTGCGGGAAAAACCGTTGGTCAATTTGCTGCAGTGGCCATGCTTGCGAAAAATGAGGTAGGGTGCGCCCCTGCATCCCGCTTCGCGATGCGAACAAGGCACCAAAACAAAAAAGGCTTGCCGCTGGGCAAGCCTTTTTAATGCAGAGTAGTTAATCATCTACAAAATCCGCGACAATCCGTCGTTAATCCGACGAATCGGTGATTTAGAAAAATAGGAATTTATGCTGGCGGGGATGCTTGTGTACCAGCGGTTTGCCGGCCGGGTTCGCCCCACCCACAGCACGACTTTGGCCTCGCTGGTTTTCGGCATAGCCGGGTTTGCCGGCCTGGGCGCGGAACCGGCGCACCATAAAGCCGCCGCCCGCGCGGTTGGAGTCGAACTGGCGGTCGGGGCCTTTGGTACCGAAGCTGGTGTTGCCGGTGCGGGCTTCGAGCAGGGCCAGCTGTTGGTCTTTCTTGATTTCGTCGGGCGACATGGCGGCGCGGCGCTGGTTGCGGGCCAGTTCCTCGGCATTAGTGGCACTGGTGCGGGGGAGCTCGGCGGCGGGGGCCTGGCCGGGCATCGAGAATGCCGGGCCAGTTTGGGCCTGGGCCACGGCGACGGTACCAAAACTCAGGGCACCCAGCAGGGCAACGGCGAGCAGCTTATTCATGCGAGAGAATGAGGTGGTTGAGAGGGGGCGTTGCGACCTAACGGCAGCGGGCTGGCAGAGGTTCCTTGCGGAAAAGGAAAGCTAATTTGCCAAAATAGTTCCGGGGCAAATTACGCAACTTATTTTGATTCGAGGGCTTACCCGACTACAATAAAACGAAAACTTTAACTAAAAATATGAAAGTCACCGCCGGTCATTCGACCGGTGGCGGCTTTCACTCGTCAAAGGATGCCCCTCAGCCTACAAGCGGCCACTGCGCAGGGCATCACGGATTTCCATGAGGAGCGCCTGGTCGGTGGTGGGCGGAGCGGGCACTGCCACTACTTCCACAGGCTTCTTTTTCACGCTATTGGCGGCTTTCACAATCATGAAGATGATGAAGGCGATGATGAGGAAGTCGATGACGGCATTGAAGAAGCTGCCGACTTTCATGGGGCCGACCATAATGGCCGAGAAGTCGTGCTTGCCCAGTACAATGCCAATGAGTGGGGTAATAATGTCCTCGGTCATCGAGGTGACAATTTTTCCGAAAGCCGCACCGATGATGACCCCGACGGCCAGGTCGAGCACGTTGCCTTTCGAGATGAACTCCTTGAATTCCGAAACCAGTCCCATAGGGTTGATTGTGAAGAGGGTTGATGAAAGATTATTCGGTCTAAAGCTATGTGTTAAAAGCTATGTGTTAAAATTCAGGTACATATTCCTCCGGATTACGATGGCAAAATTGGGGCAGTCGGCTGGCCGGGGCGGCGGGGTTTCGGCGGGCCAGTGGCCCAGCCCGACGAAACGGGCCATTGGCGCGCTCAGTCGCCAGCGGGCGCGGACCGTATCTTTGGCCCGGCCCACTGCAACCCCGGCCCACACGCTTATGTCCGCCACTTTCGAAAACCTGCTTTACGAGCTCGATGCCGCCAGCGGCATCCTCACCCTCACCGTCAACCGCCCCACCAAGCTCAACGCCCTGAACGCGGCCACCATCGCCGAAATCGACGCGGCGATGGAACAGGCCCTCAACGACGCGCAGGTGCGCGGCATCCTCCTCACGGGCAGCGGCGAGAAGGCTTTTGTGGCTGGAGCCGACATTGCCGAGCTGGCCGCCCTCACGCCGGCCCAGGCGGCCCGCGCCTCCGAGCGCGGCCAGGAAGCCTTTGCCCGCATCGAGGAGAGCACCAAGCCGGTGGTGGCCGCCGTGAATGGCTTTGCCCTGGGGGGCGGCTGCGAGCTGGCCATGGCCTGCCACATGCGCATTGCCGCCGACAATGCCCGCTTCGGCCAGCCCGAGGTGAACCTGGGCCTGCCCCCCGGCTACGGCGGTACCCAGCGCCTGCCCCAACTCATCGGCAAGGGCAAAGCCATCGAGCTGCTACTGACGGCCGACATGATTAAGGCCGACGAGGCCCTGCGCCTGGGCCTGGTGAACCACGTGGTGCCCCAGGCCGAGCTGCTCGACTTCTGCCGGCAGCTGCTGGGCCGCATTCTGAGCAAGGCGCCCCTGGCCGTGGGCCTGGTGCTGGACTGCGTGAACGCACACTACGACAAGGAAACCGACGGCTACGCCACCGAGGCCCGCGCCTTCGGCCAGGCCTTCGAAACCGACGATTTCAAGGAGGGCACTACGGCTTTCGTGGAGAAGCGCCCGGCGGTGTTCACGGGCAAGTGAAATAATTAAAAATGAATAATTAAAAATTAAAAATGGTCCGAAACCGGCCGGCACGATTTGGCGCAAATTTTTAATTTTTAATTCTCAATTTTTAATTCTCAGATGAGTGTAGCGAAAAAACTAGCGTCGCAGACGGCCGTGTACGGCGTGAGCAGCATTGTGGGCCGGGTGCTCACCTACCTGCTCACGCCGCTGTACACGGGGGCTTTTGCGGCGGCCGAATTCGGGATTGTGACCGGGCTCTACGCCTACGTGTCGTTTCTGAACGTGGTGTTCACCTACGGCCTGGAAACCACGTTTTTCCGCTTCGCCAACCGCCCGGGCACCAACCGGCAGGAGCTGTACGACCGGGTGCTGAGCCTGCTGCTGCTAAGCACGGCCGCGCTCACGGGCCTGCTGATGCTGCTGGCCCGCCCGCTGCTGAAGCTGCTGGCCATTCCGCCCGGGCACGAGCGCTACGCCGTGTGGGTGGCCCTGATTCTGGGCCTGGACGCGCTGACGGCCATTCCGTTTGCCCGGCTGCGGCTCGAAAACAAGGCCCGCCGGTTTGCCGGCATTAAGCTGGCCGGCATCGTGGCCAACGTGGCGCTGAACCTGTTTTTCCTGGTGCTGTGCCCGGCCGTGGCCAGCGGCAAGTGGCTGCCGAGCCTGCAGCCGCTGGTGGCGCGCGTGTTCGACCCCACGGTGGGGGTGGGCTACGTGTTTCTGAGCAACCTGTTTGCCAGCGGCCTCACGCTGCTGCTGCTGGGCCGCGAGCTGCTCGACTTCCGCTTCCGCCTGAACCTGGAATTTCTACGGCCGCTGCTGGCCTACGCCTTCCCGCTGATGCTGATGGGGATGGCCGGCATGGTGAACGAGACCCTCGACCGCATTCTGCTGCCCATGTGGCTGCCGAAGAATTTCTACCCCGGCCAGAGCAGCCTCATGGCGGTGGGCATCTACGGGGCCTGCTACAAGCTGAGCATTCTGATGTCGCTGGTCATTCAGGCCTTCCGCTACGCGGCCGAGCCCTTCTTCTTCTCGCAAAGCACCGACAAGAATTCGCCCGCCACGTTTGCCCTTATTCTGAAGTGGTTTACGCTGTGCTGCGCGGTGATATTCGTGGGCGTGAGTTTGAACGTGGAGGACTTCGGGGCCATTTTCCTGCGGCGGCCCGAGTACCGGCAGGGGCTGGCCGTGGTGCCGGTGCTGCTGCTGGCCAACCTGTTCCTGGGCGTGTACTACAACCTGTCGGTGTGGTTCAAGCTCACCGATAAAACCTATTACGGCACCTACATCGGGGCCGGCGGGGCGGTGCTCACCATCGTCCTCAACTTCGCCCTAATTCCGGTGCTCGGCTACATGGGCTCGGCCCTGGCCACGCTGGCCTGCTACTTCAGCATGGCCGTGCTGTGCTGGCGGCTGGGCGAGCGGCACTTCCCGGTGCCCTATCCGGCGCTGCGCCTGGGCCTGTGGCTGCTGCTGGCCACCGCGCTGGTGGGCCTGGGCTGGGGCGTGGAAATTGCCGGCTGGTGGGCCCGCCACGCCTGGCACGCCGGCCTCACGGCCGTGTTCCTGCTGGCCCTGTACCTGGTGGAGCGGCCCCGGCGGGCGCTGGCGGGGTAAGCGACTGCAATAGAACGGTCATGCTGCGCTACGTTCAGCATGACGTACTTTTTGTCTTTGACTCCAACCCTACGGCTGCTTCGCCGCCGGGCGCAGCTCCCACACCCCAAACGTGCCCTCCTGCAACAGCCGTCGCTTCAGGTAGGGCTGCAGGCGCGGGTCGCGGAGGCTGGTCGAGTCGTTGGTGTAGAGATAGCGGGCGCCGCGCGCGATGCAGTCGGCCACGAAGAGACGGCCGGTGGCGGTGGTATCGACCAGCTGGCCGGGGTAGTTGATGCCGAAACCCTTTTTGTGCAGAAAGTAGAAGTATTCGCAGCCCGACTCATCTGGCCCGACCAGGCAGAGCGCGCCGGCGGGCGTGGCGGCTTCCAGCCGAGCGCGGCTGGCAGGGTAGAACAGCTCCGGGCCGATATCGGGCTTCTGGAGCACCCAACGGCTGCTGATGCGCACCACGGCCCACACCGGCTGGCCCAGCAGCAGCACCAGCAGCAGCCAGCGGCCGCGCCGGAACCGCGCCAGCCAGGCCGCGCCCCAGGTAGCCAGCAGCATCAGCACGGGCAGCAGCGGCATCATGTAGTAGCCGTGGTACTTCATCTGGTGCAGCTCGGCGAAGTAGTAGGCGGCCAGGGCCAGCCCCCAAGCGAGGCCGGGCAGAAACCAGGGGTGGCGCGTGGGGGTGTGCCGCAGCAGCCGCCACAGGCCCACGGCCAGCAGCGCGATGCTGCCATAGCCCGCCAGGGTTTCGGGCAGGTCGACGCGCAGGTTGCGCTCGAAGGTGGCCCAGCCCATGGCCAGGTCGTCGGCCGGACGTACTACCAGGCCGAAGTCGGCCAGGCCCGAGGTTTCGATGAGGCGCAGGGCGTAGGCGTACCAGGCCAGCGGCACGGCCACGGCCACCACGGCGTAGGCCAGCAGCAGGGCCAGGTCGCGGGCCGGCAGCCGCCGCGCCAGCAGGTCGCGCAGCACCCACACGGCAATGGGGAAGCCCACAATCAGAAACTGTAGCTTGGTGAGGCCGGCCAGCGTCACGGCCAGCAGGCTCAGCACCAGCGTACCCGGCTGCCGGGTTTCGCGCCAGCGCACAAACCAGTACAGGCCCGCGAGGCTGGCCGTGAGCGCCAGCACGTCGGGCAGGGCATTCACGCCGTGGAAAAACAGCTCCGGGCTCCAGGCCAGGCTCCAGGCCCCGATGGCCCCGAGCGCTACACGGCCGCTGATACTGCGCACCAGGTAATAGAAGGCAACTATCCCGGCCATGTAAATCAGCCAGTTGAGTAGCCGGGGGATGCTTTCGTGGAAGCCAAACGCATGGTAGCCCCCGGCCGCCAGCCACTCGAACGAGGGAAACTGCATGCCCGTCACGCCATCCGACTCGTTGCGGCGGTCGACGCGCGGCCGCAGGATGTTCATGCCCTCCTCGTAAAAATTGCGGGTCACAGCCATTGTGTTGCACTGCCGCCAGGTGTGCGCGCCCGTGGGCGGCAACCGAAAGGCGGGAGCGTGCAGCAGAAAATTCAGCCCCAGCAGCAGCGGCCAAAACCAGCGGGGCAGCCGCGGCGTGGCCAGCAATTCACGAATATTCATAAGGCACAACGAACCGGATAAGGCGGTAAAGATAGCCGCCGGCCGAAGGTGCCGCTTTTCCGAAGTTCGGCTCCGCCGGCTTAGCCGGTTAGTATAGCCCGCGTTCTATCTTTGCCCGCCAACCCCGCTTTGCCCAATGCTGATTCCGGTTATCAACCACTCGCCCCACCCGCTGCCCGCGTACCAGACGCCCCACGCCGCCGGCCTCGACCTGCGCGCCCACCTGCCCGATGGCCCCGTTACGCTGGCATCGCTGGAGCGTCGCCTGATTCCGACCGGCCTGAGCCTGGAAATTCCGGTGGGCTACGAGGCCCAGGTGCGGCCCCGCAGCGGCCTGGCCGTGAAGCACGGCATCGGCCTCGTGAACAGCCCGGGCACCATCGACGCCGACTACCGGGGCGAAATTCGCGTGCTGCTGGTGAATTTATCACCCGAGCCATTTGTGGTGAACGACGGCGAACGCATTGCCCAGCTGGTAGTTGCCAAACACGAAACCATCGTCTGGCAGCCCGCCGAAGCGCTAAGCGAAACCCAACGCGGCGCGGGCGGGTATGGAAGCACGGGGAAAAAGTAATGATTAGTGGTTAATGGTTAGTGATTGATGGTTCGAGGCAAATGCTGCTGCCTTGGTGGCTGAACAGATTCTCCTCCCGGCCTTCAAGCACAAGCGCTAAATCCACCTCGTTAACCACTGACCGTTAATCACTCCCTTTTGACAATTAACCATTGACCACTAATCACTGACCACTAACCATTGACCACTAATCACTGACCACTAACCATTGACCACTAATCACTGACCACTAATGAAAATTATCGTTCCGATGGCCGGCATGGGCAAGCGCATGCGCCCCCACACGCTCACCGTTCCCAAGCCGCTGGTGCCCATTGCGGGCAAGCCCATTGTGCAGCGCCTGGTCGAAGACATTGCCAAGGTCTGCGGCGAGCCGGTCGACGAAGTGGCCTTCATCATCGGGCGCTTCGGGGCTGAGGTGGAGAAAAGCCTGGTGAAAATTGCCGAGTCGGTGGGGGCCAAGGGCACCATCGTGTACCAGGATGAGCCGCTGGGCACGGCCCACGCCATTCTCTGCGCGAAGGATTCGCTCACCGGCCCGCTGGTGGTGGCCTTTGCCGACACCTTGTTCAAAGCCGATTTCACCCTCGATTCCAGCGTGCCCGGCACCATCTGGGTGCAGCAGGTGGCCGACCCCAAACCCTTCGGCGTGGTGAAGCTCGACGCCCAGGGCCGCATCACCGACTTCGTGGAGAAGCCCCAGGAGTTCGTGTCAGACCTGGCCATTATCGGCATCTACTACTTCCAGGACGGCGAATACCTGCGCAGCGAGCTGCAATACCTGCTTGATAATGACATCAAGGACAAGGGCGAGTATCAGCTCACCAACGCCCTCGAAAACATGAAGAATAAGGGGACGGTATTCGTGCCCGGCCGCGTAACCGAGTGGCTCGATTGCGGCAACAAGGATGCCACGGTGTTCACCAACCAGCGCTACCTCGAATACCTGAAGGAACGCGGCGAAAACCTGGTGCACGAGTCGGCCAAAATCACCAACTCGGTGCTGATTGAGCCGGTGTACGTGGGCGAAGGCGCGATTATCACCGACTCAGTGGTGGGGCCGCACGTGAGCCTGGGAGCCCACGCCAACGTGCGCGACTCGCGCCTGAGCAACTCCATCGTGCAGCAGTCGGCCTCGCTCTTGAACGTGGTCATCACCAACTCCATGGTGGGCAACTTTGCCAGCGTGACGGGCACGCCCGACGATTTGAGCCTCGGTGACTATAATCAGCTGCGGGTGTGACATTTTTCGGCTGAAACACGTTGTCTCGACGCGGCTTCCTGAGGGGAGCCGCGTCGTTGGCTTAATACCCGTAATTTTGAGGGCCACAGGTCCGGCTTAGTTGTATGATGATGCGTCGAGTCGTGCTAGGTGTGCTGTTGTGGATGGGGCTCGGAGCCGCGGGCTTCGCCCAAACGCCCGAGGGCGGCGCATTGCCAGCCCCCACCCCACCGGCCAAGCTCACGCGCCGCGAGCAGCGGGTGCTGGAGAAGGAGCAGAAAGAGCTGGAGAAGAAGCTGGTGGAGGCCCGCGCCAAGCGCGCCGCCCTGCGCGCCCAGATGTCGGGCCTGATGACCGAGCGCGAGCACGAGCGCAGCGAAGCGCTGTTCGTGGACGGGGTCAAGTTCGTGCTGCTCGAAGACTACAGCAAGGCGCTCGAAAGCCTGCTCAAGGCCTACGCCATCGACCCCGACAACGCGGCCATCAACTACAAGATTGCCGAAGCCAACCTGCTGAGCGGCAACCTGAGCGACGCCGCCAACTACGCCCAGGCCGCTACCCAGCTGGCCCCCCACAACGCCTACTACTACCTGCTGCTGGCCCAGATTCAGGCCAGCCAGAAGCAGTACGACAGCGCCACCAAAACCTACGCCACCCTCATTAAGGAGGTGCCCAACTCGGGCAGCTACCTCTTCAACCTGGCCGACCTGTACCTGGCCCAGAACAAGCTGACCGAGGCCCTCACTACCCTCGACCAGGCCGAGAAGGAGTTTGGCCAGGTCGATGAAATTTCCTTCAAGAAGCAGCAGATTTACCTGCGGCAGAACAAGCTCGACCTGGCTTTGGCCGAGGGCGAAAAGCTCATCAAGGCCAACCCCAACGAAACCCGCTACGTGCTGGCCCAGGCCGAGCTCTACGGCAACAACAACCGCCTTGAGGACGCCCTGCGCGTGGCCCGCCAGGCCCTGCGCGTCGACCCCGGCAACCCCCAGGCCCACCTGATTCTGGCCGATGTGGCCCGCCAGCAGAACCAGCCCGACGAAGAGGGCCAGCAGTTGCGCCAGGCTTTCGCCAGCCCGGCCCTCGACATCGATACCCGGGTGCGCATCCTGGTGAGCTACATCAAGCAGCTGCCCAGCCCCCAGGAAAAAGTGAACCAGCTGGCCCGCGACCTCACCGCCGCCACCGTGGCCACGTTTCCGAAGGAGGCCAAATCCTACTCGGTGAGCGGCGACGTGTTGGCCCTGACCGACCACAAGGCCGAGGCCCGCAACGCCTACTCGCGGGCGCTGCGCTACGACAACTCCAAGTTTCAAATCTGGCAGCAGGTGGTGCTGCTCGACGGCGAGCTGAACCAGACCGACTCACTGCTGGTGCACTCGGGCCGGGCGCTGGAGGTGTTTCCCAACCAGGCGTCGCTGTGGTTCTACAACGGCGTGGCCTACCTGCTGAAGCGCCAGTTTGCCCGGGCCGTGAAGTCGCTGGAGCACGGCCGCAAGCTGGCCACCAACAACGCCGAGCTGCTGGCCCAGTTCGATGCGCAGCTGGGCGATTCCTACCACGAGCTGCACGACGACGAAAAATCGGATGCCGCCTACGAGGCATCATTGGCCAGCGACCCCAACAATACCCTGGTGCTCAACAACTACAGCTACTATCTGTCGCTGCGCGGAGTGAAGCTCGACAAGGCCAAAACCATGTCGGGCAAGGTGGTAAAGCAGTTTCCGGACAACGACACTTACCTCGACACGTACGCCTGGGTACTCTACAAGCAGAAAGACTATGCCGGGGCCAAAGCGGCCCTCGAAAAAGCAGCCCAGAAAACCACCGACGGCTCCATTCTGGAGCACTATGGCGACATTCTGTACCAACTCGGCGACAAGGAGAAGGCCACCGAGCAGTGGCTGCGCGCCCGCAAAGCCGGGGGCGCGTCCGACCTGCTCGAGCGCAAACTGAAAGAACACAAGCTTTATGAATAAACTTTCGCTGCTGCTGGCCCTGGGCCTCGTGCTGGGCGGCTGCGCCCGCAAGGCCACGCCCACCAAGTCGACTGCCGGCCCCGGCACTTCCACGCCGGCCATGGAGCCGGCCCTGCCCGCAGTGCAGGCCAAAAACACGGCCTTCGACTTTCTCAGCATCAAGGGCAAGGCCCAGGTAACGATGAAGGGCGAGAAGAAGGGGGCCAACATCTCGGTGCGGATGCGGCGCGACAGCATCATCTGGGTATCGGCAGGTCTGGCCGGGTTCGAGGGCGTGCGCGCCATCCTCACCCGCGACTCGGTGCACGTCATCAACAAGCTCGAAAAAACCTACTTCAGCGGCGGCTACGATTACCTGAGCAAGCTGCTGAACGTGCCCGTGAGCTTCGAGCAGATGCAAACCCTGCTGCTGGGCGACTACCTGCCCGCGCCCACCGGCACCACGCCCACCGTGGCCACCGAGGAGGCCGGCCGCCAGCGCGTAACCTACCCCCTGCGCGGCGTGATAGTCGAGCACTTGTTGCAGGCCGGCAACACCGGCCGCGTGCAGCAGCTGCGCGTGAGCGATGCCGCCACCCAGCGCAACCTCACCGTCGATTACACCGATTTCCAGCCCCTCGACCCGCAGCAACCGCTGCCGTTTGCCCACGCGGCGTTCGTGCAGGCCCAGCAGCCCTCGGCGGGGGCCGTCACGGCGGCCATCAACTACAACAAAGTCGATGTGCCCAAGGGCCGGCTGTCATTTCCCTTCGACGTGCCCAAGAGCTACCGCCGGGTGCGCTAGTGCTTGGTGGGCGAGCAGGAACGTCATACAGAGCGCAGCGAAGCATCTCGCGTGTGGTAGTAACTCAATCGATTGGTTTACTACTACACGCGAGATGCTTCGCTACGCTCTGCATGACGTTCTTTTTTCAGCCCAACTACCTGTGCCAGGCACTTCGCGCGGAATACCGGCGGCGGCGGCCTAATTTTGCCTTTCTACCAGGCTGGTAGGTTTCCGAATGCCCTCCGTTGAATAACCAGACTTCCCCACCCCATAGCGCAGTTTTTTTTCGACTGGCGACCCGTGTGCGCCGTCGGCTGTCCGGGGGGCTGTTTATTCTGCTGCTGCTGATTCTGAATCTGCTAACCAGTTCGGCCGGCGCGCAGCAGCGCAAACCGCAGCCCGGCCGGCGCGGCCCGGCCCCCCGCCCGGCTGCCCCAAGGCGCTTGCC
>JALYUI010000166.1 GCA_030853845.1 Bacteroidota bacterium
GCTGAACGTAGTGAAGCATCTCTACCGCAATAGTAAATGATTACTGCTGCGGTAGAGATGCTTCACTACGTTCAGCATGACGTTCAACCAGCATGACGTTCAACCAGCCGCCTACAAACAAGTTGCCGCTACTTGTCGTCGCGGCCGTGCACCTGGGCCGGGGGTGAGGTAGCCTCCACGGCCGAAAAAGCTTCCAGCACCTTGTAGGTGTGCTCGGTATTTTGCGGTACCACCCACGAGTTGCCGGGCTCGAGAATCACCATCTGGCCGGCCAGGTGCAGCTCGGCGCGGCCGCTGAGCACGTAGCCCACGGTTTCGTAGGGACGGGTGGCGGGGGCTTTGGCTTCGCCGGGCTGCTCGTTTTCCCAGAGGCGCATGGCTACGTGCCGGCCCGAGGCCAGGTATTTTTCGCCCTCGGGGCCTTTAGGCGAGTGGCGCGAATCAATTTTTTTGAGGGTGGTATCCGACATAACGGGAGAGAATAAGAATGAAATGAAAACAGGAAATGCGTACCTTTTACCCGGCTCACCCTGAATAGAAGGCAAGCCCGGCTACCCGGCTAAACGGTAGCCCGGCCGCGAGCGTTGCCCCCGCCGCTACCGAAACCTTCGCCCCGGGCCCCGGTTAACTTCGCCGATGCCATTACCCATTTTTTCTGCTGCTGCCTTGTCTTCCGAAACCCACTCTTTCGCCGAACTGCTGGCCCACGCCCACGCCACCGTGCCCGACGCCCTGCCGGGCGCGGCCTTCTGTGCCTTGGCCGACGACCTGCTGGCGCTGCTGTTTCCGCAGCGCGCCGAGCGCCCCCTGGCCAGTGCCGACGCCGTGGCCGCCGAGCTGCATCACTTCCGCGCCGAGCTGGCCGTGCTGCTGAACCAGGTGCCCGGCCTGCCCGCGCCGCCCTCGGTGTTGGCCAATGAGTTTGCGGCCCAGCTGCCCGCGCTGCGCGCGGCCCTGGTGCGCGATGCCACGGCTATTATGGCCAGCGACCCCGCCGCGCAGGGCATCGGCGAAATCGTGAGCTCCTACCCCGGCTTCTACGCCACGGCCCTCTACCGGGTGGCCCACGCGCTCTACGTGCGGGGCCTGCCGCGCCTGCCGCGCCTGCTCAGCGAGCACGCCCACCAGCGCACGGGCATCGACATTCACCCGGGGGCGCAGATTGGCGCGGCCTTCTGCATCGACCACGGCACGGGCGTCGTCATCGGCGAAACGGCCGAAATCGGGGCTAACGTGCAGATTTACCAGGGCGTTACCCTCGGCGCGCTCAGCGTCACCAAGGGCCTACAGGGCACCAAGCGCCACCCCACCATCGAAGACTTCGTGGTGGTGTACGCCGGGGCCACCATTCTGGGCGGCAGCACGGTTATCGGCACCCACAGCATCATCGGCGGCAACGTCTGGCTCACCGAGAGCGTACCCTCGCATTCGCGGGTCTATCACCGTGCCCACATCAACATCTCCCGCAGCCTCGACCCCTCCGCCGAGCTGGTTTTCTCGATTTAGGGGGAAATGTCATGCAGCGCGTAGCGAAGCATCTTGCGTGTGATAGTGACTCAATCGGCTAGATTAGTGGTGGCACGCGAGGTGCTTCGCTACGCGCTGCATGAAGTTCTTTTTTGCTTGGTTTCGTATTCAGGAACAAGTCTAATACATAACCCACTGCCGGCTTAAGCCCGCATTACAACCCAAGTCCTATGAAAGCCAATTCCATTCTTGAAACCATTGGGAATACGCCGCTGGTGCGCGTGAACCGTCTGTTTGCCAACCGCCCCGACGTGCAGGTGTGGATGAAGCTGGAGCGGGCCAACCCCGGCGGCTCCATTAAGGACCGGATTGCCCTGAGCATGGTGGAGCAGGCCGAGCGCGACGGAATCCTGAATAAAGACAGCCTGATTGTGGAGCCCACCTCGGGCAATACCGGCGTGGGCCTGGCCCTGGTAGCCGCCGTGAAGGGCTACAAGCTTACCCTCGTAATGCCCGAGAGCATGAGCATCGAGCGCCGCCGCCTCATGGCGGCCTACGGGGCCAACCTGGAGCTCACACCCCGCGAAAAAGGCATGAAGGGCGCCATCGAGAAAGCCCAGGAGATTGTAGCCGGTACGCCTGGAGCCTGGATGCCCATGCAGTTTGCCAACCCCGCCAACCCGCGCATCCACGCCGAAACCACGGCCCAGGAAATTCTGCGGGACATGCCCGAAGGCTTCGACTACCACATTACCGGGGTGGGCACCGGCGGCCACATCACGGGCGTAACGGAAACTCTCAAGCCTCACTTCCCCAACATGAAGACGTTTGCCGTCGAGCCCGACGACTCACCCGTCATCAGCGGGGGCGCGCCGGGGCCACACCCCATCCAGGGCATCGGGGCGGGCTTTATTCCCGAAAACCTGCACGTCGAGCTTCTCGATGGGGTTATCCGCGTTACCCAGCAGGAAGCTTACGATATGACGCGCCGCGCCGCCCGCGAGGAGGGCCTGTTCGTGGGGGTATCATCGGGGGCTTCGCTGGCCGCCGTAGCCAAAAAGCTGCCCGACATGCCCCAGGGCAGCCGCGTCCTCACCTTCTGCTACGATACCGGCGAGCGGTACCTCTCCGTGGAGGGCTTGTTCGTGTAAAGGGCAGAACTTGGGACAGCACGTCATGCTGAGCTTGCCGAAGCATCTCTACCGCAAATTACTGGCGCGGTAGAGATGCTTCACTGCCCTCAGCATGACGTTATTTTTTAATCAACTGTCAAAAAGCAAAAAGCCCAACCAGGAAACTGGTTGGGCTTTTTGCTTCATTCACACCTTCAGTGGAGAATATCGGAGTCGAACCGATGACCTCTTGCATGCCATGCAAGCGCTCTAGCCAACTGAGCTAATCCCCCTGATTTGTTGATTACCGCCGTGCCATTTGCGCGTTGGTTCGACAAAAGTACGGCCGTTTTGCGGTTGGGCAAGGCCCAGGCGCACTTTTTTTGCCGAATCAGCGCAACCGTCAAACAATCAGCCACAAAAAAGCGACCAGCAATTATAGCCCGGTCCCTGCGTGGCCGAACGCTCATCAAGCAGCCACAAAAAAAGCGGGCAGGAATTGCTTCCTGCCCGCTTCGGGGAATGCGCTAAGCCGGGTGCTTAGTTGAAGATATAGCGCAGACCAACCTGCGCCTGCCAGCGCGAGCCGATGCCGCCCGTGTCGTTGCGGAAGGTAGTGCTGAGTGGCACACCCGGAGCCACAACCGCTGCGCTGGTGGGCGTAGCCGGAGTAGTGATGCTGGGATTGGTCAGGTAGGGGAAGGTATAGGCTGGCTGTCCCTGTGCTGTGTAGCCAGCAAAAGAGAGCAGACCCGTGCGGTTGGGCGTTTGGAACGTACCCCAGTTTGAGTTGAGTAGATTGCCAATGTTAAATATATCAAGGCTAATCTGCAGGGTATTGCGGCTTTCACCAACGTTGGTGAAAATATCCTGGAGCAAGCGGAAGTCCAGGCGATTCTGCCAGGGACGCACGGCACCGTTGCGCTCCGTGTAATCACCACGATGCTTGCTCAGGTAGCTGTCCTGCTCGATGTAGTTGTTCAGGTCGGTCCACTGCTGCGCTGCCGTATAAACACCGCCACCCTGCGAAGCCGCGATAGTAATGTCACGGAGCACGATGTCGCCCTGGTTGCGGGGTACGTAAACCAGGTCGTTGCTCTGGCTATCGCCGTTCATGTCGCCGGCGTAGAGGTAGCTGAAGCGGCCGGCGGGGGCAGCTTCATAAAACATCGACAGCGTAGTAGCCAGATGGCCGATGTATTCGCGCTTGTAGGAAGCCGAAGCAATAACGCGGTGCTGCACCAGGAAGCTGGAATAGCTGAGCACGTTGGCATTGGTTTCGCCCGAAACACTACGGTCACGCCAGATGCTCTGCGCAATGGAGCCACCGTCGTTCACCGAGCGCGAATCGGCATAAGTGTAAGCCAGGTTCAGGTATAAGCCACTGTTGAAAGACTTCTGCAACTGACCGGTTACCGAGTAGGAGTAGCCTTTGTTGGTGTTCGTCATCAGAATGGCATCCGAGATGTTGGGGTTCGTCACCGATGCTCCACCCTGACCGCCGTAAATGCGGTTGTTGCCAATCAGGCTGGGCTGAGCGGCGGCACCACTACCCACGGTGCTGGTCGTATAGAGGCCGGCATTGGTGCCGGTGGTGTTGATGGTGCCGAAGTTATAATAGATGGGGCGGGTATCGCCCCCTGGTGCGGCACCTGTTGCGTTGCGCACGGGGTTGGGCAGGTTCAGGTTCTGGTGGTAAACGGCGTTCACATCTTTGGTGTAAATGGCCTCCAAAGTAGCGATGATGCCACCACCAATTTCCTGGTCGACGGCAACGT
>JALYUI010000214.1 GCA_030853845.1 Bacteroidota bacterium
CGCCCCTACCCCGGCTTCGGCCCGCTCAGCTACCAGCCCGCCACCCAGGGGCCGTTGCAACTGGCCGAGGCCGAGGTATTGCAGCTGGTGTGGGAAGCGGAGACTGTGAGCGGCAGCCCGGTGAGCGTGGATATTGAGTCGGTAATGCTGCGTTAGCGACCAATGCTACAATCAATTGGTAAGACTAACACCCTGGTCGGCAAAATTTATTTCACGCAGTGTCTCGCAGAGTTAAAGCTAATTAGAGGAGTTTGCGCACTGCCTAATTACCATAGTTTCTCCACCCTATTCAACCTATCGAACCATGAACTACTTTACTCCTGCGCACCCCCCCCTCAAGCAGCTACCACTGCTGCGGTGGTGCCGCCAGCTGCCCTCGCTGCTGCTGGTCTTACTGCTGGCCCGGCCCGCCGCCGCCCAAACGCCCGCCTTCGCCCAGGGGGCCGACGTGAGCTGGCTGACCGAGATGGAGCAAGCCGGCTACCGCTTCTACGACGAAGCCGGCACGCTCCAGGACCTGCCCACGCTGCTGCACAACCGCGGCCTGAACACCATTCGCCTGCGGGTGTGGGTGAACCCGGCCGGCGGCTGGAACGGCAAGGCCGACGTCATTGCCAAAGCCCGGCGCGCCCAGCTGCTGGGTTTGCGCCTGCTGATTGACTTCCACTACAGCGACACCTTTGCCGACCCCGGCCAGCAGACCAAGCCCGCCGCCTGGCAGGGCTACTCCTTCGCCCAGCTGCGCCAGGCCGTGTACGACCACACCTACGACGTGCTCGACGGCCTGCGCACGGCCGGCATCACGCCCGAGTGGGTGCAGGTGGGCAACGAAACCAACGATGGCATGCTCTGGC
Source organism: Bacteroidota bacterium (assembly GCA_030853845.1). Taxonomy (GTDB): domain Bacteria; phylum Bacteroidota; class Bacteroidia; order Cytophagales; family Hymenobacteraceae; genus Hymenobacter. The sequence goes on from JALYUI010000214.1 coordinate 855, forward strand.
CCGAAGGCCGGGCCTCGACCAACATGGCCCAGTTTGCCCAGCTCGTCGACCAGGGCTACGCGGCGGTGAAGGCCATCAGCCCGGGCATTAAGGTCATCGTGCACGTGTCGAACGGCTACGACAACAACCTCTCGCGCTACCTCTTCGACGGCCTGACGGCCAACGGCGGACGCTTCGACGTGATGGGGCTCTCGCTCTACCCCACCATCAGCGACTGGCCGCTGCGCACGGCCCAGTGCCAGGCCAACATGACCGATTTGGTAAGCCGCTACCCTGGCAAAGAGACAATGGTGGTCGAAACCGGGATGCCCGCCGATGCGCCAATTCCGACCCAGCAAATGCTGCTCGACCTGCTGGCCCGCACCCGGGCCGTGCCCAACGGCAAGGGCCTGGGCGTCTGCTATTGGGAGCCCGAGGCCTATAGCTGGATGAACTACAGCCTGGGAGCCTGGACGACGGCCGGCCGGCCCACGCCCGCGCTGGCCGCGTTCGCCAGCCCGCCGCCCGCCACCGGGCCGGTAGCCAACCCCGGCTTCGAGTTCACCGGCCCCACCCAGACGCCGCCGGGCTGGAGCACGGCCTCGACCACCGGCGATGCCGACGCCGACTTTACCCAGGCTCCCGGCTTCGCGGGCAGCTACCAGCTCACGCAGCAGAAAGCCACGGCCTACGCGGTGCGCACCTACCAGCTGCTCACGGGCCTGCCCAACGGCAGCTACACGCTGCGCGCCCGCGCCCAAAGCAGCGGCGGCCAGACGCAGTGCCAGCTCTACGCCAGCAACTTCGGCGGCACCGAGCTGGCCACCACCCTGCCCACCAGCGCGGCCTGGGTGCCGGTAGAGGTAGCCGGCATCGTGGTGAGCAACGGGCAGTGCGAAATCGGGCTGCGCTCGGTGGCCGGGGCCGGCCAGACCGCCCGCCTCGACGACGTGGAGCTGGCCCCGGCCACCCAGCCCGCCGCCCTGCGCTTCACTCTCGACGGGCAGGCTTCGGCCGAAGAAACCGGTTCCGGCCCCGGCCAGTACCGGCTGGCGGGCACCTACGCCGGCCCGCACCTCGAAGCCGACCGCGGCCTCCAGGCGCTGTACGTGGGCTACACCGCCACCACGCTCAACCTGCTGCTGGCCGGCTCGGCCGAATCGGCCAGCGGCAGCTACCGGGCGCTGGTGCTGTACCTGCACGTGCCCGGCCGCGCCGGCACCACCGCCGGCCAGGCCCTGCCCGGCGGTAGCGACCCGCCCTCGCCCCTGCGCCACCGGCCCACGCTGGACATGGCGGCCGATTACGGCTTCCGGGTATCGGTGGGGTCCACCACGGCCGGGGCTTCTGATGTGTATTTCAGCCGCGTGGCCTACGTGAGCGGCACACCCATCGTGCCCGGCACCGATACCTACCTCGGCGCGGGCAGCAAGGCCGGCGCTTTAGTGCTGGCCCCAGCCACTCTCGACCTGGCCAGCAGCCGCTACGCCTACTTCAACACGCCTACCCTCACGGCCAACACGAGCCGGGCCGGCCTGGAGCTGGAGCTGCCCCTGGCCGCGCTGGGCACGGCGGCGGCCCCCGTTGGCCCCGGCACACGCCTGGAGCTTTTCGCCGCCTACACCGATGCCAACGGCAACTTCTTCACCACCGACCTGCTGCCGCCTATTGCGGGCCGCACCACGGCCCTGGGCACCGACCCCAATTTCAGCCTCATTCCCGGCAACCAGTTTATCAGCTTCGTGCTGGGCGCGGGGCCGTTGGCGGCCCGCCCGGCCCAGCCCACCAGCCTGGAACTGACGGTTTTCCCCAACCCTACC
>JALYUI010000004.1 GCA_030853845.1 Bacteroidota bacterium
GCTTTTTCGCGGCGGATGTGCTGCTCGCGGGTTTGCAGGGCCATGCGGTAGGCCTTGTTGCCGGCCGCGTCGATGCTCTGGCCAATGAGGCGGCCGGGAATCACACGCTTGAACTGCTCTTTGCAGGTGAAAAAGCCGGCGTGCGGGCCGCCGTAACCCATCGGTACACCGAAGCGCTGGGAGTTGCCCACGCACACATCGGCACCTAATTCACCCGGTGAAGTCAGGAGCGTAAGGGCCAGCAGGTCGGCGGCCATCACCACGAACACGTTGTTCTTCCGGGCCTGCCCGATGAAGTTCTTATAGTCGAATACCTCGCCGTCGGCGGCGGGGTACTGCACCATGGCACCGAAGAAGCCTTCGTTGCTCAGGTCGACCTGGCGGTGGTCGCCCACTACCAGCTCGATGCCGACCGGCGTGGCGCGGGTGCGCAGCAGGTCGATGGTCTGGGGTAAAACCTGCTCGGAAACGAAGTACTGGTTGGCCCCTTTTTTCTTGGTCTGGCTGTGCAGCATGTGCATGGCCTCGGCGGCGGCCGTTCCTTCATCGAGCAGGCTGGCATTGGCAATTTCCAGGCCGGTGAGGTCAATTACCATCGTCTGGTAGTTGATGAGGGCTTCGAGACGGCCTTGGGCAATTTCGGCCTGGTAGGGCGTGTAGGCTGTGTACCAGCCCGGGTTTTCCAGGATGTTGCGCTGGATAACGGGCGGCAGCGTGGTGTCGTGATAGCCGAGGCCGATGTAAGATTTGAAGACTTGGTTCTGGCTGGCAATCTGCTTGAACTTCGTCAAAAAAGCCCGTTCGCTGAGGGCGGCGGGCAGGTCGAGCGGCTTCTTCAGGCGGATGGCGGGCGGTACGGTTTCGGCGATGAGCTGCTCGATGCTGGCTACGCCGATGGTGCGGAGCATGGCGGCCTGGGCATCGGCCCCGGGCGCATTGTGGCGGGCTTCAAAAACGTCGACTGGCGAGAATTTCAACGACATATATGGGAAGTGGTGCGGGCTTCAGCCCGCAGTTGGGGGAAACAAAGCAGCAGGCGAACGGCATAATTACCAGGTTCGGAATCCTTAACAAAGGTAAGCCCGAAACGTCCCGGCGAACTGCGGGCAGCGCCGTAATTTTGGCTTCCCTATCGCTCATGCTCTCTTACTCACTGCGGGCTGAAGCCCGCATTACTTCCCACCCATGTCCCTTACCATCGGCCTCATCCGTGAAGGCAAAGCCCAGCCCGATAAGCGCGTACCCCTCACCCCCAAAAAGTGCGTGGAGGCGCAGGCGGCTTTTCCCGGCCTGCAAATTGTGGTGCAGAGCAGCCCCAGCCGCAGCTACACCGACCAGGAATACCGCGACCTCGGCCTGGAGGTGCGCGACGACATCAGCACCTGCGACATCCTGATGGGCGTGAAGGAAGTACCCGTGGCCCAGCTCATCCCCCTCAAAACATACATCTTCTTCTCGCACACTGTGAAAAAGCAGCCCGCCAACCGCCAGCTGCTGCGCGAGGTGCTGAACCAGCAAATTACCCTCATCGACTACGAGCTGCTGACCAATGCCCAGGGCGAACGCATCGTGGCTTTTGGGCGCTATGCCGGCATTGTGGGAGCCTACAATGGCCTGCTCACCTACGGCCGCAAGCACCAGCTCTACGACCTGAAGCCGGCTTGGCAGTGCATGGACATGGACGACATGCAGGAAGAGTTTTTCAAGGTGAAAAAGCTGCCCGGTATCAAGATGGCCGTGACCGGCTCGGGCCGCGTGGCCCAGGGCGCGCTGGAAGTGCTCGACCGCATGGGCATCCGCCGGGTGAGCGTGTACGACTACCTCTACCTCGATTTCAACGAGCCGGTGTATGCCCAGCTGCGCAGCTCCGACTACAACCGCCGCCGCGACGGCCGCGTGTGGGACACCCACAACTTTCACCAGCATCCCGGCGAGTTCGAGTCGACCTTCGGCAAGTTCCTGCCCGTGACCGACCTGCTCATTGCCTGCGCCTACTGGCACCCGGCTGCCCCGCTGCTCTTCAGCGAGGCCGACACCCGGCGGCCTGATTTTCGCATCGACACCATTGCCGACGTGACCTGCGACGTGAACGGCTCCATTCCCACCACCAAGCGCAGCAGTACCATCGCCGAGCCGGCCTTCGACTATAACCCCACCACCGGCGAGCTGGAGCCCGCCTATTCGCGGCCGGCCAACATTACCGAGATGGCCGTGGATAACCTGCCCTGCGAATTGCCCCGTAACGCCAGCCGCGACTTTGGCCGCCAGCTCATCGACATGGTGCTGCCCCACCTGCTCGGCAACGATGCCGAGGACGTAGTAGCCCGCGCTACTATTGCCCGGGGCGGCCAGCTGACGGAGCGCTACCAATACCTGGCCGACTACGTGGCCGATACGGCGCTGGCTTAGCACCGCGGGCGAACCAGCAGATATGAATGACGTGCGCAAGCATCCCGCTCACAAAAAAACGCCGGCTCCCTTGCGGAAGCCGGCGTTTTGATTGCCGAAGCAGGAAGCACTTACTGCTTCACTACTTTCATCGACTTGGTTTCGCCTGATGGTAAGGTCACGGTCATGATATACATACCGTTCTTCAGCAGAGCTACATCGCTAACAGCAATGTCGTTGGCACCGGTATTGATGGCCAGCTGACGCTGACCAACGAAGCGGCCAGTCATGTCGCTAATCCGGACCAGGGCTTCGCCGTTGGTAGCCGAATTCAGCGACAGGCGCATCTCATACGTGAAGGGGTTGGGGTAAGCAACCACGCCCGAAGCGGTGGGCTTGCCTTCGAAGGTGATGGCGCGGGGCGTGAAGTATACCGACTTGCCATCTACATCTACTTGCTGAAGGCGGTAATAGCGCACCCCAACCTTGTTCTTCTCGGTATCGGTGAAGCTGTAGCTACGGGCGCTGCTGCTGCTAGGCGTCTCGCTGGCTACAAAGGCGAGCGTCTTGTAGTCGCTGCCGTTCGTCGAAACCTGCACGTTATAGCCTTTGCTGTTTATTTCCTGGGCGGAAGTCCAGCTCACCAGGGCATCCTCGCCAACGCGCTTGGCATCGAAAGAGGCGAGCGTAACGGGCAGCGGATTGTTTTTGCTACCCAGGGTAATGGTGTTGATGCTTCGCACCCCACTTTGCGTTACGGTATTGAGGCCGGGGTCGTCGGTACCACCTACCAGCGCGTAGGGGGGGCCGTTGTTGGTGGCGCGGAATATCACCAGCTGGGTTTCATCGGTGTTGCCGTTTAGCTCATCAGCCGAATCGAGATAATGAAAAACGATGGTTGATACGTTAGGCGCGTTGTTAACATCGCCCGAAACACCGTACTGACGCTTGATGGGATAAGGGGTGCGGCCGGGAAAGGTGGGCGCATTCAGCGG
>JALYUI010000275.1 GCA_030853845.1 Bacteroidota bacterium
CGTGGACACGCCCCCCGGGGCCCCCATCGGCATGCCCGCTCTGGACTTCCTGGGCGACGACGTGGCGTATTGATTGGCGTGAGGGCATCCGCACAGGGGTTGTCATGCTGACGAAGGAAGCATCTTATCACCGCTGTTTTCGTCAGAATTACTAATTAACTGCTAGTACGCAGCTGCGGCTGAAACCCCTGTTTTGTTTCTGGTTGCTGGTTATTCAGTGAAAATCAACCAGAAACGAGCAACCAGAAACAAGCACCAAAACTGAAGATTCTAAGCAGACTGTGTAACGTCAGTAATTAATGCTGCGCTATCGTGATAAGATGCTTCGCAAGCTCAGCATGACAGAATAAAACTATGCCCCAAACCCTTCCCCGCCTCGGCTTTTCCGTGGGCGACCTCGCCGGTATCGGCCCCGAAGTCATCTACAAAACCCTGCTCGACGAGCGCCTGCTCAAAATCTGCACGCCCGTTATCTACGGCACGGCCACGGTGCTGTTCGACGATTTCCCCACCCCCGCCGATTCGGAGCACCTGCAGTTTCGGCAGCTGCGCGACGCGGCCGACATCGCCCCCGGCCGCCTCAACGCCGTGACGTGCTGGGACGAGGACTATGCTCTGGCCCCCGGCCAGCCCTCGCCCGCAACCGGCGCGGCCGCCCGCGAAAGCCTGCTCTGCGCCAGCCGCGACCTCAAAGCCGGCAAGCTCGATGCCCTCGTCACGGCCCCAATCAGCAAGGATAACACCCAGGCCGACAACTTCCGCTACCCCGGCCACACCGAGTTTCTCACTAGCTTCTTCAATGCCTCCGAGAGCCTCATGTTTCTCGTGGACGAGGACGCCAGCCTGCGCATTGCCACCGTCACCGGCCACCTGCCGCTCAAGGATGTGCCCGCCAAGCTCACCGCCGAGCTGCTGCGCAACAAAATCAGCCTGCTGCTGCGCTCGCTCAAGCAGGACTTTGGCATTCTGAAGCCGCGCATTGCCGTGCTGGGCCTCAACCCCCACGCCGGCGAAAACGGCCTGCTCGGTAAGGAGGAAGGCAACATCGTCGCCCCCGTCATCCAGCAGTTCGCGCAGGATGGCAAGCTCGTTTTCGGCCCATTCCCGGCCGACGGCTACTTCGGCACCCAGCAATTCCGGCAGTTCGATGCCACCCTAGCCCTTTACCACGACCAGGGCCTGATTCCCTTCAAGCTCATGGCCTTCGAGCGCGGCGTGAATTTCACAGCCGGCCTCTCGGTGGTGCGTACCTCCCCCGACCACGGCACTGCCTACGGCTTGGCCGGCCAGTTCAAGGCCGACGAATCGTCGTTCCGCGCCGCCGTGTACCTGGCTTGCGACCTCTGGCAGCAGCGCCGGGCCAACGCCGAACCTCGGTCGGCCCGGTAATTTCTTTCCGAAAACGGAATTTTGTTTTTAATTTTGAAACGCGGCTATATTGGGCCGCGTTTCTGGTTTTGTTTGCAGTATGGTTGTCTTGAGTTGACCAATAATTCGCGAGTTCGGCAAGTTGCACCCGGATGCCGCCAAGCCTCTGAAAGACTGATATCAGCAAGTGAGCCCAGCCGATTGGCGTACGTTAGCTGATGTGCGGCAATTCTCCAACTCGGTCGACTACGTGGGCAACTTTCGTTACGTCTTCAATATTCGCGGCAACCATTATCGCCTCATCGCGGCCATTGTGTTCTCAACTCGTACCGTTTTCGTCAAGTTCGTTGGCACGCATCAGCAGTACGATAACATTGATGCAACCACCATTGACTATTCCAAGCCCTAGTTATGCTTATCAATACACTCCCTGAATACCGCGAGGCCACGCGGCAGTTCGATGCGCTACTAGTCCAGGATATTGATAATACGCCCGCTTTACAGGAACCGGCGCGCCTGTTGGCCGAAGCTATTCAGGAGTATGAGATTCGGGTAGAAGATGCTCCTTCACCACCGCCCAAGCCTACCACCCTGCCGGCCATGATTGAGCTGAAGCGCCAGCAGAAGCAGCTCAAGCAGAAAGACCTCGCCGCTCTGCTCGAAATTCCGGCCGGCCGGCTCTCCCAGATTCTCAGCGGCAAGCGCCGCGTGAGCCTCGACCTGGCCAAGAAGCTCTATGAGCGCCTGAACATCAGCCCCGAATTCATCCTCAAAACTGCCTGAAGCAGCAGGAAAGTGGGCGCAACTTTTGGCAAAAAGCCGGATTTTCACTACTTTTGCCCCCTGCTATCGAGCCGACCGTGAAAAAAGAAAGCAAATACGACCTCAACTTAGCCAGGCTGGCGCTGAAAACGCACCACTTTGAGTTTGAGCTGGGTCCCGAATTCTTCGACTTATTCGACCAACCTCTGGTCGAGCAGGGCCACCTGCACGCCGATGTGGAGCTCATCAAAACTGAGCGCCTGATGACGCTCAACTTCCACATCACCGGCCCGGTACGCCTCACTTGCGACCGCAGCCTTGATGAGTATGACCAGCCGCTCGACATCCAGGAGCAGCTGCTGGTGCGCTTCGGCGACGAGGCCAAGGAGCTGGATGACAACGTGCTGCAAATCACGCCCGAAACCCAGACCCTGCCCCTGGCCCAGCACCTCTACGACTACATCGGTTTGGCCCTGCCCATGAAGAAGCTGCACCCGCGCTTCCAGGACGAGGCCGACGACAACCCCGACGCGCCGACCAAGCTCATCTTCAGCACCCGGCCCGCCGATGAGGCCCCCGACGAAGACGAGCCCGCCGACCCGCGCTGGGCCGCCCTGCGCAACCTGAACTAAATCCGTCAGCGCCCCGAGTCGCTCCCCACTCGTTCGTTTCAACTTCAACTCCCCAAATTTAACGAAACCATGGCTCATCCTAAGCGCCGCACTTCCACCGCCGTACGCGACAAGCGTCGTACCCACTACAAGCTGACCCCGAAGGCTGTAACCCTCTGCCCCAACACGGGCGAGCTGCACCTGCGCCACAAGGCTTATGTAGTCGATGGCGACCTGTACCACAACGGCCAGCTGGCCATCAAAAACTACACGAAAACCAACGCTGCTCCTGCAGCCGACGTTGCCGAAGACGACGAATAGCGCGTTTGGTTGTTACTTCGCGGCAACACATGGTCCGGCTTCGCTCCTTTTTTAAGCCAGCGGGGCCGGATTTTTGGTACTTTTGACTTTCCGCTGACCTCCCTCCAAACACCTCTTTCATGAAAATAGCCCTCGACGCAATGGGCGGCGATTTCGCCCCCCAAGCCGCCGTGGCGGGTGCCCTGCTGGCCGCCGAACAGCTCGCTGGCCGGGCCACCATTGTCCTTATCGGCCAGGAAGACGCCGTGCGCCCCCTGCTTTTGGCTGCCGGCCCCGCCGCCGATGTGCTTGAATT
>JALYUI010000277.1 GCA_030853845.1 Bacteroidota bacterium
GACTTTTGCTTAGATTGGCTGGCCCAACCCGACCACTATACAATGCCCGATTCATTCGCCGCTCCCAAGCCAAGCCCTATTCCGGCCGACCGCCCCGCCCCGCGCCGGGGTCCGCGCCTGCTGTTTCTGGCAGCGCTGTTCGGTGTGCTGCTCAACTACCCGCTGCTGTCCGCGTTCGACTACGATGGGCGGGTAGGGGGCGTGCCCGTCCTTTACCTCTACGTTTTGCTGACGTGGATTGCGCTGGTGGCCCTGACGGGCCTGCTGGTGCGGAAAAGGGGCAGGGCCGGAGAAGGGTGCTGACGGCGCGGCCGGGGGTGAGGCCGCTGCCAGAACGATAAAACCCCATTCCCAACCATTCCTAACCATGCCCAAACTGCTCGTTATTGGCTTTTCGTTCGGCTACCTGGCCCTGCTCTTCGGCGTGGCCTATGCCGCCGAGCGCCGGTCGGCCGCGCGCAAAAGCCTGGTGAGCAACCCCTACGTGTACGCCCTGAGCATGGCCGTGTACTGCACGGCCTGGACGTATTACGGCTCGGTGGGCCGGGCGGCGCACAATGGCCTGCAGTTCGTGGGCATATACCTGGGGCCGACGCTGCTGGCCCCGGCCATGTGGCTGGTGCTGCGCAAGATTATCCGGGTGAGCCGGCAGCAGCGCCTCACCTCGATTGCTGATTTTATCTCGGCCCGCTACGGCAAAAGTGCCGGGCTGGGTGCACTCGTCACGGTGGTGTGCGTGCTGGGCATCGTGCCCTACATCGCCCTGCAAATCAAAGCCATTGCGGCATCTTTCGTGACCCTGACGGGCAGCGGGGCGGGGGTGGGCGGCCCGGCGGCGACCACGGCCCTGTACACCACCGGGGCGCTGGCGGTGTTCACCATCCTGTTCGGGGTGCGCTCGGTGGAAGCGACCGAGCGGCACGAGGGCATTGTGCTGGCCGTAGCCGTGGAGAGCGTGCTCAAGCTGGTGGCGTTTCTGGTGCTGGGCGTGTTCGTCACGTTCGGGCTGTTCCACGGCTTCACCGACGTGTTCGACCAGGCGGCGGCGGTGCCGGCGCTGCGGCAGCTGTTCACGCTGCGGGGCTCGGGCACGGGCGGGGCCGAGTGGTTCACGCTGCTGGTGCTCAGCATGTCGGCCATTCTGCTGCTGCCGCGCCAGTTTCAGGTGGCGGTGGTAGAGAATGTCGACGAAAACCACCTGCGCAAGGCCATGTGGCTTTTTCCGCTCTACCTCATCATCATCAACATCTTCGTGCTGCCCATTGCCTTCGGCGGCATGCTGAAGCTGGGCCACACCGGCCTCGATGCCGATACCTACGTGCTGGCCCTGCCGCTGGCCGCCGGGCATTCGTGGCTGGCGCTACTCACCTACCTGGGCGGGCTGTCGGCGGCCAGCAGCATGATTATCGTCGAAACTATTGCCCTGAGCGTGATGATGAGTAACCACCTGCTTATGCCGCTGCTGGTGCGCGTGCCGGTAGCCCGCCGCGCCGGGCAGGCTCGCTGGTTTGCCTACCTGGGCCGGGTGGCCCTCGAAAGCCGCCGGCTGGCCGTGGTACTGGTGCTGCTGCTGGCCTATGCCTACTACGCCGTGGTGGGCCGGCAGCTACCGCTGGTGAACACCGGGCTGGTGTCCTTCGCCGCCGTGGCGCAGTTTGTGCCCGCCGTGCTGGGCGGCCTCTATTGGAAGGGAGGCACCCGGCGCGGGGCCACGGCGGGCCTGCTGGCGGGCTTCGCGGTGTGGTTTTTTACGCTGGTGCTGCCCACGCTGGTGGGGCCGGGCCGCCTGCCCGAGTCGGTACTCACGCACGGATTGGGGGGCATCGCGGCTCTGCGGCCGTTCGCGCTGTTTGGGCTCAAAGGGCTCGATTACCTCTCGCATGGGCTGTTCTGGAGCTGGCTGTTCAACATCGGGCTCTACGTGGGGCTGTCGCTGGCCTGGCCGCCCACAGCGCTGGAGCTGCGCCAGGCCGACGTGTTCGTCGATGTGTTCACTCGCCGCAGCCTGGCCGAGGAAGTAACCGGCTGGCAGGGGCAAACTCCCTTCCCCGACGTGCGCGCCCTGCTGCTGGGCTTCCTGGGGAAGAAGCGTACCAACCAGGCCCTGCGCGCCTTTGCCGAGCGGTTTCCGGACGCAATGCCCGAGGCGAAGACCGCCGCTGTCTCAACTCCCGAAACGTCTATTCACGCATTCACGCATTCACCCATTCACGCATTGAATGAAGCCGCCGACCCGCGCCTGCTCACTTACGCCGAGAAGCTGCTGGCCGGCAGCCTGGGGCCAGCCAGCGCACGCATACTGGTGGCCTCGGTGGCCGGGGCCGAGCGCATCAGCTACGACAGCGTGGTGGGCATTCTGAGGGAAAGCCAGCAGCTGCTCGAAGCCAACCGCCAGCTCCAGAAGCAGAGCCGCCAGCTACAGCGCCTCACCGACGAGCTGCGCGTGGCCTACGACCAGCTCCAGGCCCTCGACCACCGCAAGGACGAATTCCTCTACACCGTGACGCACGAGCTGCGCACGCCGCTCACCAGCATCCGGGCGCTTGCCGAGATTCTGGCCGACAACCCCGACCTGGAGGAAGCCGAGCGGCAGAATTTCCAGCACACCATCAGCCGGGAGGCCGAGCGCCTGACCCGTCTCATCTCGCTGGTGCTCGATTTGGAGAAGTTTGAATCCGGCCAGGCCACCCTCGACCTTGCTCCCGTGCCAGTGGCCGGGCTGGTGGCCGAAGCCCTCGACGCCGTAGGCCAGCTGCTGCGCGACAAGCACATTGCCGTGCACGTGGACGTGCCCGCCGACCTGCCCGACCTGCCCGCCGACCGCGACCGCCTGATGCAGGTGCTGGTGAACCTGCTCTCCAACGCCATCAAAGCCTGCCGCGCCGATGGCGTTGGCCGCATCGCGGTGCTGGCCTGGCCGGCGGCCGAGGTGCTGCTGCTGTGCATTGAGGACAACGGCCGGGGCATTTCGCCGGCCGTCCAGCATCTTATTTTCGACAAGTTTTTCCAGGCCCAGAACCAGACCACCCGCAAGCCCGAGGGCACCGGGCTGGGCCTGGCCATCAGCCGTAAAATCGTGGAGCTGCACCACGGCCGCATCTGGGTCGAGAGCGCGCTGGAACAGGGCGCGCGCTTCTTCGTGGAGCTGCCGCTGCGGGCCACTGGGCCAGAGGAGCGTCACGCTTCGATAAGCTCCGCATGACGTACTTCCCTTCCTCGCTCCCCACTACCCGCTTCCAACCCACCTCTCTGCATGAAGACGCCCCACATTCTCATTGTTGATGATGAGCCTAACATTGTCATGTCGCTCGAATTTCTGATGCGCAAAAACGGCTACCAGGTGGGCATTGCCCGCAACGGTACCGAGGCCCTGGCCGCCATCGACCAGACGCCCTACGACCTGGTGCTGCTCGATATTATGATGCCCGACGTGGACGGCCTGCAGGTGTGCCGCCAGCTGCGCGCCCGCCCCGACCGCGCCGCTACCAAAGTCATTTTCCTCTCGGCCAAAAGCCGCGAGGCCGACGTGCAGCAGGGCTACGCCGCCGGGGCCGACCTTTATATTCCCAAGCCCTTCAGCACCCGCCAGCTGATGGAGAAAGTGCGGGAATTGCTGGTAGTAGGTTCGTAGCGCGGGCTTTTAATCCGCGAGGATAGGCGCATTAGACCATTTTTAAGCTGAAATACCAGCCACTCGCGGACTCACAGAGTCCACGCTACACCCCACCTACCCATGAAAATGCCTGCCTCGTACCCCGATGCCCACGCCGCCAGCCTGGCCGACCCGGCCGCCTTCTGGGCTGCCGAGGCCGCGCGGCTGCACTGGGATACGCCCAGTCCCGAGCCGCTGAGCCAGGACGCGAACGGCACCTTCCGCTGGTTCCGGGGCGGCGAGCTGAACACCAGCTTCCTCTGCCTCGACTACCACGTGCAGCACGGCCGGGCCGACCAACCCGCCCTGTTCTACGACTCGCCCGTGACCCAAACCCGGCGCACCTACACCTACGCCGAGCTGCTGGACCTGACCGCCCGCTTTGCCGGGGGCCTGCGCGGGCTGGGCGTGGAGATGGGCGACCGCGTCATCATCTACATGCCCAACATGCCCGAGGCGGTGGTGGCCATGCTGGCCTGCGCCCGCATCGGGGCCATTCACTCGGTGGTGTTCGGCGGGTTTGCGCCCCACGAGCTGGCCGTGCGCATCGACGATGCCCGCCCCAGGGTCCTCATCTGCGCCTCGGGCGGCATGGAGTTCGACCGCGTGATTCCCTACCAGCCGCTGGTGGCCGAGGCCCTGGCCAAAGCCCGCCACCAGCCCGCCCACGTGGTGGTGAGCCAGCGCGACTTCGTGCTGGCTGCCCTTACCCCCGGCCGCGACGTGGACTTTCTGACCCTATTGGAGGCCACGCCCGTGCCGGCGGTGCCGGTGCCGGCCACCCACCCGCTGTACATCCTGTATACCAGCGGCACCACCGGGCGGCCCAAGGGCGTGGTGCGCGAGCACGGCGGCCACGCCGTGGCCCTGCACTACTCCATGCGCTCCGTCTACGGCCTCGCGCCCGGCGAAACCATCTTTTCCGGCTCCGATATTGGCTGGGCCGTGGGGCACAGCTACATCGTGTACGGGCCGCTGCTGCTGGGCTGCTCGTCGGTGCTGTTCGAGGGCAAGCCCGTGCGCACGCCCGATGCCGGCACGTTCTGGCGGCTGGTGGCCGACTACCGGGCCAGCGTGCTGTTCACGGCGCCCACCGCCATCCGCGCCATCCGGAAGGAAGACCCCGAGGGCCGGCTCGCCAAAACGTACGACCTGAACAGCCTGCGCGCCCTTTACCTGGCCGGCGAGCGCTGCGACCCCGCCACTTTCGCCTGGGCCGCCGACCTGCTGGGCGTGCCCGTGGTCGACCACTGGTGGCAAACCGAGTCGGGCTGGCCCATGC
>JALYUI010000279.1 GCA_030853845.1 Bacteroidota bacterium
AGCCAGTTCAGGGCGAGGTAGCCGGCCGCCGCGCCGGCACCAATGCCCGCCCGAACCCCCGCCAGCGTGCCAACCACCTGCCCCGTTTGCGCCACGGCCGTCAGCCGCCCAAAGTTGCCCGGGGCCAGAAACGACACCGCCGTGGCCAGCCCACTGATGAGCAGCAGCGGCAGCAGCAGGGGCAGCCGCTGCCGCCTTGCCAGCCCGGCCCAGGCCACTGCGGTGGCCAGCCCGGCCAGCACCACCAGGGCCAGCACCTCGTTGCAGCCCACCAAGGCCACGGCCAGCCCGGCCGTGCTCAGCACGCGCCTCCAGCGCCCCGGCGCATCGGGGGCCGCCCGCAGCAGTGCCAGCAGGGCCACCAGCCCCAGCAGCAGCAAGAGCAGGGGCCAGGTGTACACGGCCACCGCGTTGTACCAGTACAGGCATTCGGCCGCGCTCGGGGCCTGGGCCAGCCACAGCGCCAGCACCACGCCCGCGGCCAGCGCCCGCGTCGGACGCGGCCACGCCGCGCCGACCAGTGCTGTCCACAGTGCGTATAGGCCGCCGGCCAGCGCCAGCAGTGCCGACCAGCCCACCAGAAAATACCCCACTTCCCAGTGCTCGCAGATTTGCAGCGGACTCAGGCCCATGAGCAGCAGCGAAGTGGTGTAGCGGCCGGTCCAGCCTAGGTAAAGCGTGCGCTGCGTGCCCCAGAAGCCCAGCTGCCGCCGCATCACGGCATCGCTGAAATCGTCGAGCGCCGGGTGGCTGTCGAAAGCCAGCACCACGAAGGGCAGCACGCACAGCAGCACCAGCGCCGCCGCCAGCCACTGCTGGCCCCGGGCCGAAAACAAGCGCCGGCTCCAGCCAGACAGGAAATTCATAGACGAAAGAAGATGGGCTGCGGCGAAATCGTTACTCCAATAAACGCAAAGAACTGGCCGGGCAGCGCCGAGCCAGTTCTTTCTTCTGCCTTTCGGCGGGATTTACTCCACCGTTACCGACTTGGCCAGGTTGCGGGGCTGGTCCACGTTGCAGCCGCGCAGCACGGCAATGTGGTAGCTCAGCAGCTGCAGCGGCACCACCGATACCAGGGGCATCAGCGCGTCGCTGGTGTGGGGCACTTCAATTACGAACTCGGCCATGGCCGGAATCACGGTGTCGCCCTCGCTCACCACGGCAATGATGCGGCCCTTGCGGGCTTTCACTTCCTGGATGTTGCTCACCACCTTCTCGTACGAGCTGTCGCGGGTGGCAATCACCACCATCGGCATGTTCTCGTCAATCAGGGCAATGGGGCCGTGCTTCATCTCGGCGGCGGGGTAGCCCTCGGCGTGGATATAGCTGATTTCCTTGAGCTTGAGCGCACCTTCCAGGGCTACGGGGAAGTTGTAGCCCCGGCCCAGGTACAGGAAGTTGGTGGCATCCTTAAACTCCTCGGCAATAACCTGAATCTGAGCATCCAGCAGTAGGGCCCGCTCAACTTTGGCCGGAATCGTCTCCAGCTCCACCATCAGCTCGCGCAGCTTGGTGTCGGTAATCGTGCCGCGCTTCTGGCCCATAATCATGGCCAGCAGGGTCAGCACCGTTACCTGGGCCGTGAATGCTTTGGTCGAAGCCACCCCGATTTCGGGGCCGGCGTGGGTGTAGGCCCCGGCATCGGTGGCACGGGCAATACTACTGCCCACCACGTTGCAGATGCCGAAAATCGTGGCCCCCTTACTCTTGGCCAACTCGATGGCGGCCAGCGTATCGGCCGTTTCGCCACTCTGCGAAATCGCAATCACGATGTCGCGCTCAGTAATAATGGGGTTGCGATAACGAAACTCCGAGGCGTACTCTACTTCCACCGGAATGCGGGCCAGGTCCTCAATGAGGTACTCGGCCACCAGGCCGGCGTGCCACGAGGTGCCGCAGGCCACGATGATGATGCGCTGGGCGTTGATAAACTTCTGCTCGTAGGCCCGGATGCCGCCCATGTTCAGGTGGCCGGCGTCCAGTTCCAGGCGGCCACGCATCGAGTCGAGAATGGATCGGGGCTGCTCAAAAATCTCCTTCAGCATGAAGTGCGGGTAGCCGCCCTTCTCAATAGAGTCGAGCTCCATCTCCAGCTTCTGGATGTAGGGCGTCTGGCTCACGTCCTCACGGCTGCGAATTTCGAGCTGACCGTCGCGAATCACCACAATTTCGTAGTCATTCACATACACCACTTCGTTGGTATACTCGATGATGGGCGTGGCATCCGAAGCAATGAAGAACTCGCCTTCCCCAATGCCAATCACCATCGGCGAGCCCTTGCGGGCGGCAATGAGCTGGTTGGGGGCATCCTTGCTGAGCACCACAATGGCGTAGGCTCCCACCACCTCGTGCAGGGCCAGGCGTACGGCCTCTTCCAGCGAACAATGGTTCTGGGTCTGGATTTCCTCAATCAGGTTCACAAACACCTCCGTGTCGGTGTCGGAATGAAATACGTGACCCTGCTGCTGCAGGTGCGTTTTCAGCGCCGCGTAGTTTTCAATAATGCCGTTGTGGATGATGGCAATGCGCTCCGAGGTCGAGTAGTGCGGGTGGGCATTCTCGTCGTTGGGCTCGCCGTGGGTGGCCCAGCGCGTGTGGCCCATGCCCACGTGGGCATGCGTGTCCTTTTCGGCAATAAAGGCCTCCAGGTCGCTGACCTTGCCTTTTTTCTTATAAACCGTCAGCTCCCCGTTGAGCAGGGCCACGCCAGCCGAGTCGTAACCACGGTATTCGAGGCGGTGCAGGCCTTTCAGGATAATGGGGCAGGCCTCACGATGGCCCAGATACGCAACAATGCCGCACATGGCAAAAAGTAATTAGAAGTTAATATATAGGAAAATGACGCGGCCGGATGAGCCCGCGCACCAGTGCGCAGCTAGCGCTTGGAGTAATAGACGCGCAGCTTGATAGCGTTGGCATCGAGGGCCGCCCGGTTCAGCGCCAGCGTGTTGCTGTACTGGTAGCTGGGGGCCAGCACCACCGAGGCGGGGTTGCCGTCGAGCTTATCGCCCAGGTAGGCCTGCAGGTAGCTGGTTACCGAAATGGCGTAGTACGGCTGGGCCGTAATTGTGTTCAGCACACCCGCCGAAGCCGCGCCCACCGAAGTAGCCACCGCGCCGTCGGCCTGTATCACGCGGTCGTAGGGCAGGTAATTGAAAATGCGTTGCAGGATATTATTGCTGCCGTCTACTTCCACCGCGTAGAGCTGGTTTGGGTTCGGAAACAGGGCGTTCGAGTAAGGCTTGACCGGTACCCGGATTTCGGCCCGGTTTATCGTCAGTGTACCAGCTTTGGCGGCGGCGCTCAGGACATCCAAGCCCTGAAATGTGATGCGCGTGCCCAGGCCGGTGCCCTCCTGCGCGTAGCTTAAGCCGTTGAGCGCGGCGGCCGGCACAAAGCCTGGGCGGCTGGCCAGCCCGGCCAGCGGGGCCGGCAGCTGCGTATTCTCGATATGGGTATAGTAGCGCGGGTCGCTTTTTTCCGACAGGCCCGAACTGCTGAACACCGGCCCGAAAAATACCGAGTAGCTGCGCCGCAGCGTATCGACGTGGCTCCGGGTCGGCGAGTTATACGACGATACGCTATGGAAATACAGCTGCATGCGCTGCGCCAGCGGCCGGCCGAAGCTGACAATACCTCTCCGGTAGGTATCAGCGGGCCGAATAGCCAGGCCTTTCAGCAGCGCATCGAGCTGGGGCTGGGCGAAGTTGGGCTGCTGGAGCCGGGTAAACAGGCTGGTAATGAGTGTCTGGGGGATTTCGGCCTGGGCTGGTTGGCCTGGGCTGGCCGGTACGTCGCGGCGCTGGAGCAGCAGCCGCACCGTCGGGTCGTTTACCGTCGTGGTATAGGCGGGCACGGTGGTGGTGGCATCTACCGTCACGGTTTTGGTGCGGTCGAGGCGGCTGGCCACGTTTTCGCGCAGCCTGATGAAGGAGCTGGGCAGCTCCTGCGAGCTGGCATCGTATACCTGCCGGTCGTCGAGCGGCGCGCTCAGGGCGTACACATTGAAGCGGGCCGGCGTGGTCGTGCTGCCATACACGCGGTCGAAGCCCATCACCAGCACCGTTGAGTCGAGAATGATATTGGTCAGGGCGGAGTTGCCAACAAATTTCGAAGGCAGCGAGTCGGGCACGCTCACTTCGGCCACGTTGAGGTAGGCGCTGGCCGAGGTGGTGCCCGCGATGTTATCGTCGAGGGCACCCACCAGGAAATGGTCGGTTTTGGAGGTTTGAACCGGCGCCAGCCGCACGGTACCAGCGGTTACGTCGAAGTCCTGATATTGCGTATTGACGCTGGCCGTGTCGGGCAGGTCCACGTTGAGAGCCGTGCCGGTGTCGCAGCCGGCGAGGGCGAGGGTAGCCAGGGCCACCAAAGGGGCACAGCGGCTAGTTAGCCAATTCATTATAGAGCGCTAGGTAGGAAGAGTGCAGGTTTTCATCAGTAGCTACCTGGCTGAGCTTGTTGTGGAGGGCGTATTCGTGGAACAAGCCATTCATGTTGTCCGAAAAGTCTTCGTCGGAACGCACCACGGTGTCGGCATACTCCATGCCCATCTTCACAAAGCCGCTGAAATCAGCGGTTTTGAGCGAAGCCAGCATGTCGTCGTCGATGTCGAGCATCCGGGCTTTTTCCAGAATGTTGCCTTCGAATTTATCGGCAAACTCGTTGTTGTAAATCGAGAATACTGACTTGGCATCCTTGAACACCGGGTCTTTCTTGTAGGTGGTTTTCAGGTAGAGCGGAATCAGGCCGGTCATCCAGTCGGAGCAGTGCACGATGTTGGGCGACCAGCCCAGCTTCTTTACCGTTTCGAGCACGCCTTTGCAAAAGAAGATGGCGCGCTCGTCGTTGTCGGCGTAAAATTTATCGTTCTTGTCGACCAAAGCCGACTTGCGGTGGAAATAGTCTTCATTGTCGATGAAGTACACCTGTAGCTTGGCCGTCGGAATCGAAGCAACCTTAATGACCAGCGGCTTCTCGTCGTCGCCCACGGCAATGTTGATGCCGGACAGGCGCACGACCTCATGGAGGCGGTTTTTGCGCTCGTTGATGATGCCGAAACGCGGGACGAAAATACGAATCTCGCAGCCCATCTCCTGCATGCTGGCCGGCAGCCGCCGCAGCATTTCTGCCACTTTCGTGGTCTGCAGAAACGGGTCAATCTCGGTGGCCGCGTAGAGGATTCTTAGCTTCGACATACAAGGTTTTTTGAAGAAGATGGAACAAGTCCATACTATGGGTGCACAAAATTACACAATTTTGAGCGGAAATTCAACATAATAAGCCGGAACCATCCTTCCAGGCTCCCATTTCTTCTTCATGCAGATACTCACAACGGCCGCCGGGTTGCAAGCCTACGCCGAAACTGCCCGCCGGGCCGGGCACCGTCTCGGGCTGGTGCCCACCATGGGGGCCTTGCATGCCGGCCACCTTCAGCTGGTGGAGGCCGCCCGCGCCCAGTGCGACGAGGTGATTGCCACCATTTTCGTTAACCCCACCCAGTTCAACAACGCCGACGACTTCCGCCTCTACCCGCGCGTGCCCGATGCCGATGCCGACCTGCTGCGGCCGGCTGGCTGCACCGCCCTGTTCGTGCCTTCGGTGGAAGAGATGTACCCCCGGCCCACGGTATTGCGCTTCGATTTCGGCCCGCTGGAGCGGGTGATGGAAGGCGCGCAGCGGCCCGGCCACTTCAACGGCGTGGCCACGGTGGTGAGCAAGCTGTTTCATCTGGCGCGGCCGCACCAGGCTTTTTTCGGGCAGAAAGACTGGCAGCAGGTGGCCGTGGTGCGGCAGCTGGTGGCCGACCTCTCCTTTGACCTGGAAATTGTGGCCTGCCCCACCATGCGCGAGGCCGATGGGCTGGCTATGTCGTCGCGCAACCGCCGGCTCGATGCCGAAGCCCGGGCCGCCGCTCCCCTGCTACACCGGGTGCTGACAGCCGCCGCCGCCCAGGTGCGGCAGGGCGTGCCGCCCGCCCGGGTGCAGGCCACTGCCGAAGCCGCCCTGGCGGCCGACGCCCACTTCACCCCCGAATACTTTGCCGTGGCCGATGCGCAAACGCTACAGCCGCTGCCGGCCTACGAGCCGGGCCGGGCCGTGGTGCTGTGCCTGGCCGCCCACCTGGGCGGCGTGCGCCTGATTGACAACGTGGTGGTGGAGTAACCACTGACCCCGTCTGCCTGTGGGCAGCGTTGCCCGCGGGGGCTACCTTTGCGACTTCCGGATTCTATTATTCGATTGTTTTGAAGACTTTCCTGACGATTCTAAAATACGCGCTGCTGCTGAGCATTTCGGCGGCGCTGATGTGGTACGCCATGCGCGGCCTGAAGTGGGATGCCATTGGGCAGGCCATTCGTTCGGCCAACTACACCTGGCTGGTGGCCACGATGCTGCTGTCGGTGCTGGGCTACCTCAGCCGGGCCTACCGCTGGCAGATGCAGCTCAACGCCTCCCAGACGCCCGCCCCCTACTGGGCCGTGTACCACGCCATGATGGTGGGCTACCTGGCCAACATCGTACTGCCCCGCATGGGCGAGGTTATCCGCTGCTCGGTGCTGCGGCGCACGAGTGGCGTGCCGGTGCAGGTGGCCTTGGGCACGGTCGTGACCGAGCGCGTCATCGACGTGCTGGTGCTGCTGGGGCTGATTGGCAGTGTGCTGCTGCTCGATTTCAACACCTTCTGGACTTTCGTGACGGTGCAGGTGCTGGGCGGGCGTTACGATGCGCTGGCCCGCAACCGCACCCCCCTGCTTATTGCCGCGCTTATTGGCGGGGTGCTGTTGCTGACGGTGGCCGTGGCCCTGTTCCGCAATCTGGAGCGGCTGCGGCAGAATGCGTTTTTCAACAAGGGCGTGCTGTTCGTGAAGGGCCTGCTGGCGGGCGTGTTCAGCATCCTCAAACTTGAGAAAAAGGGCCTTTTTCTGCTGCACACCCTGTTCACCTGGGGGGTGTACTACCTGATGGACTACCTGGCCTTCCGCTGCTTCCCCCAAACCTACGGGCTGGATATGAAGGCCGGCCTGGCTGTGCTCACGTTCGGGGCGTTTGGCATGGCGGCCCCGGTGGCGGGCGGCATTGGCCCGTTCCACGTGATGGTGCAGGGCATTCTGCTGGTGTACGGCATCAGCAAGGAGGCCGGCATTGCCTACGCCCTGGTGGTGCACGGTGCCCAAACCCTGCTGGTGGTACTGATGGGAGCCATCAGCTTCATCGCCGTGGCGGCGGCCGACAAAGGCACCGTGGCCGCCGAAGCCGAAGCCCTGGCCCACGAGCCGCTCACAACAGAATTATGAGTTAAAAATTATGAATTATGAGTTGTGCGAAAATGCACGGGGACTCGCACTATACTGCACTCGTCAACTCATAATTCAAAACTCATAATTCATAATTCTTTTCCTACATGTGGACGAAAGATAAAATCCTGACCCGGGAGCAGCTGCCGGGCGTGGTGGCCGGCTGGCGGGCCGCCGGCCGGAAGGTGGTGTTCACCAATGGCTGCTTCGATTTGCTGCACCTTGGGCACGTCGACTACCTGGAGCAGGCCCGGCACCTGGGCGATGCGCTGGTAGTGGGCCTGAACACCGACGCCTCGGTGAGCTGCCTGAAGCCGGGCCGGCCCATTCAGGATGAGGAGGCGCGCGCCCGCATTCTGGCCGCGCTGGCCTTTGTCGATGCCGTGGTGCTGTTTGGCGAGCCCACGCCGCTGGCCCTCATCGAGTTGGTGCAGCCCGACGTGCTGGTGAAGGGCAACGACTACGCCCCGGAAAGCATTGTGGGCTATGACGTGGTGATGGCGCGCGGCGGACAGGTACGCACCGTGCCGCTGGTGGCCGGCTACAGTACCTCACGCATCGTGGCCAAAATCAAAAGCGAGCAGTAGAGACAAAAAATGCCCGCCGTAACCGGGTATATCTACCTGATTTTATGCGGGATTCTACGCTATTGAGCCTATATATAACTGTATTTCAGTTGGGAGCACTAACTTAGGGCAGCTTTCTGCTTGCCGATGAAATTGTGTCGCCCGGTGCCAGGGCGGGCAGTGCAGCGGCGGCGGACCCACCCTGTTTCTCTGCCAACTCTATGACAACTTCTACCCCTAAGGCGCTGATTGCGGCCGCGCCCTCGCTGCTCCGGCAGGGGCTGGTTGCGACGCTGCGCGCGCAATGGCCGCTGCTGCACCTCAGCCTCACGGCCGATACCACGCAGGTAGTGCCGCTCCTGAACGACACGGGTTTTAACATGCTGGTGCTCGACGCGGCCCTGCCCGGCCGGGCTCTGCCACTGCTGCTGGCTCAGGTACGCATTGCGCGGCCGGGCCAGCGGCTGGTGCTGCTGGCCGACCCGGCCGCCGGCCCGCCAGCCCGCAAAAGTGGCGAGCCAGCGCCACTGCTGCTTTCGCGCCATGTGGGGCCACAGGCGCTGGTAGC
>JALYUI010000310.1 GCA_030853845.1 Bacteroidota bacterium
GCAGGTCGGCGCGCGTGCCCGGCGGGCGGTAGTACACCAGCAGGTCGTACTGGTTTTCGGTTTCGTAGTGGGTGCCTTCGAAGAAGGTTTCGTTGGGTACCGTGCCTCGCGCGCCGGCCACCGCAAAATCGTAGTTGTAGTAGCCCTGCTTCAGCAGCGCGTGGCCGGAGTAGAGCTGTTTGGCTTCGTCGTAGGCCAGGCGGAACTCATCCTTGAGCTGCCAGTCGGTGAGGGCCCCGAACACGTACACCGGCCCCGGCGCGGGCTGCGCGGCCTTCAGCCGGAACTGCACGTCGGCGTAGTCGCCGTTGGTGGCCCCGTTGCCGTACTCGCGGCTCTCGAACACGCGCTGGCCGTTGGCATCCACGTACTGGTTGTAGGCGGTGCCCTCGCGCGAAACCTCCTCCTGTAGCTCTACCATGCTCACGGGCACGGCGCGCGGGTCGACGTGCCGCACACCCAGGCCCACGCTCTGTAGCGAACGGGTATCGAAATAGCGGTACTCGCTCAGGCCGGGGAAGGCGTTTTCGAAGTTGAAATACTGGTATTCGAGGAGTTGGTCGGCATCGCGCACGAAGGTGGGGCGCAGGTTGTAGCGGGCGTTGTCCCAGCGGAAATTCTGGCGCAGCACCACCTTCACCTCCACGGCCGGGTTCACCAGGGCCACGCTGCCGTAGCTCACGGCAAAATCGAGCTGCTGGAGCGTAAACCGCTCCTGGCCGCCCGCCACGATGCCCGGCCGCAGGCTCACGTTCACCTGGCTTTCGTACACCAGCAGGCGGCGCGACACCATCGGCACGCCGGCCGCCGTGCTCACCACCAGCAGGTAGTTGCCGCTGAGGCGCACAGTGGGCGCACTCAGCCGGTAGTGAAAGTACGGGGCCTTGGTACCAGTGCCCACCCGGTAGTCGGTAATCGGAAACTCATTGATTTCGCTCAGAAACTGCATGTCCGTCAGCACCGAGGGCTGCCAGTCCACATCGCAGTGAATGAGCTTGGCCAGGTAGCGCTGGCTCTGGTCGCCGAGCACGTCGAACTCCAGGGTGAGGGCCGCGCTCTGGCCCAGCGCCGCCACGGCCGGCTGAAACACCTCGTTGGGCTGGCCCGTGGCCCGGTAGCACTGCACACTGCGCACGTCGGGCGAGTAGGTGTAGTCCTGGTAGCGCAGGGTTTTGTCGGCGTAGTATTCGGGCGGGCGCTGGGTGCCCGGCGCGGCCGGCGCGGTGCTGGTGATGGGAGTGCCCAGGGGCACGCAGGCAGTGGCCAGCAGCAGGAGAGAGGCGGAAATACGAATCGGGTGCATAGAGGGCGAAAGTAAGGCGGCGGGGCGTACTTTGCTCCGTATGAGCGGACTCAACAAAGAGACCCTGATTGGCAACCCCGGCAAAGACCCGGAGGTGCAGGTGCTGGAAGGCAATGTGCCGGTGGCAAAATTCCCGCTGGCCACCTCCGAAACCTACCGCGACAAAGGCGGCCAGCCCTACCGGGTACGACCCCACACCAGCACCGACTGGCACAGCGTGGTGCTCTGGCGCGGCCTGGCCGAGCTGGCCCAGGCCTACCTGCGCCGGGGCAGCCTGGTGTACCTCGAAGGCAAACTCAAAACCCGGCACTACGACGATGCCGCCGGCCAGCGCCACCACGTCACGGAAATCATTGGCGAACAGGTGCTGATGCTGGACAAAAAAACCGGCGAGGTTCCGCCGCTGGCGTTATGAAAGCGGCTGTTTCGCTGCACCTGACCGACGACCGTGCCGGGTTCCGGGTGTTCTTTCCCTACTCCGGTGCGTCCCTGCGCACGGCGCTGCTGGCAGCGGGGGTACAGTACCAGGCCACCGTGCGGGGCTACCTGCTGCCGGCCACTGCCGAAGCCATAGAATTGCTGCGGCAGGGGTGCCAGCGGGTGGCCGTGCCGTTACACGTGCCCGTGGTGCCGGCGCTGGCCGTGGCCCTGCCGCCGCCCACTGCCCACGAGGTGCTGCTTTCCCGCTACTGCCAGTTTATCGCGCTGAAGCGCTACAGCCCTCAGACCCTGAAAAATTACCGCGGAGCTTTCCAGCTGTTTCTGACGCATCATTCGCCACGCCTGCCACTCGAACTCGGCAAGCAGGATGTGCTCGACTATCTGGCCGGACGCGTGGCGGCCGGTATTTCCGAAGCCTACCAGAACCTGCTCATCAATGCCATCAAATTCTACTACGAGCAAGTGGAAGGCCAGCCGCGCCAGTACTATGCGGTGCCCCGCCCCAAGCGCCCGCTCCAAAACCCGAAGCTGCTGGCCAAAGAAGAAGTAAAAGCGTTGCTGCAAGGCACCGAAAACCTGAAGCACCGCGCCATGCTCATGCTGGCGTATGGCTTGGGACTGCGCCTGGGCGAAGTGCTGGCCCTCACGTCGGTCGATATCGACGCGAAGCGCATGGCGCTTTACGTGCGAGGCGGCAAAGGCAAAAAAGACCGCAATCTGCCCTTGCCCGAAATGCTGTTGCTACTGCTAAGGGAGCAATTCCGGCAGTTTCGGCCCACGACCTTTCTCTTCGAGGGTGCGCAGCCGGGCGAGCCAAATAGTGCCCGTAGTTTGCAACAAGTGGTGAAACAGGCCGCCGAGCGCGCGGCCATCCGGCGGCCCATCTCCCTGCATATGCTGCGCCACTCCTATGCTACCCATCTGCTGGAAAGCGGTACCGATATTCGCATGATTCAGGACCTGCTGGGGCACGCCAGCATCAAAACCACCGAAATTTATACCCATATTGCCCAGCGTACCCACATCGCTTCGCCGCTCGACGACCTGGGCCTGTGAAAAGCCGAATAGCGTAATCCCACCCAATTTGGTACGGATTACGCTACTCGGTAGCGTACTATGGACGGATTGCCGCTACTTGCAGTGTCGCGGAGTAGCGGCAATCCAAATGTTGTAGGCAATTTTTCTGCGAACCTACAACGCCAACGCAGCACGTTATTATCTGAATAGAATAGCTTAAATTTAAACTGACTATGTTATTACAAATCCAACAAACAGCAAACGAAATAATTCAACAGTTACCCTCCAAAATTGGAGTATCTCTTCTGACTACTTTGATAGTCTTCTTGCTAACACTTTTATCTAAACAGATTCGCCAGTTTTTATTTTACAAACGTCACGAATTCGAATTCCAATACGATAGCGATTTTCGTGGTTGTGAGTACGACGTTCAATGGGAGGAACTTCGACTTACTGTTGAAGTCGGAGAAGTTCATAACGACTACTTATCAAACGTAATAGTTAAGAGAAATGCAGTAAACCCTGGCAAAACTTATGAAAAATTAGAGGTTAGCAACAAGTTCATTCAAATCCCTGAATGGAGTTTATATTTCAAGCTAAATAGTATTGTTCGGACAAAACCTCAAAGCGGCGTAAATGAATATCAAATTTATTTTGTTTTAAAACGCAGACGATAAACATGTCAACATAAAACTGCCTACAACAAAAGTATTTGCAAAAGCAGGGCTGGAC
>JALYUI010000282.1 GCA_030853845.1 Bacteroidota bacterium
GTCTTTGAGAATGCTGGTGTAGATGCTGCGGAAGTCGAACTGCATCGGGATGTTGTCGTTCACGCCGGCGCTGGCGGGCAGCGTGGGGTTGGGGCCGTGCACAATGGGGTTCACCTTCGAGCCGAACACCAGCAGGGGGGCCGCCGCGCCGTGGTCGGTACCGTAGCCCGAGTTGGAGCGAATGCGCCGGCCAAACTCCGAGAACGTGAGGCCCACCACCCGGTCCTGGAGGCTATGCCGCTGCAAGTCGTCCTGAAAGGCGTTCACGGCCTCGGCAATCTTGCCCAGCAGGGTGGCATGGGTGCCGGTGGTGGTGCCGCCCGTGGCGGGCACCTGCAAGGTATGCGTGTCGAAGCCGCCGAGCTGGCACACGTAGATGCGCGTTTGCAGGCCACCGGCCACCAGCTGGGCCACAATTTTGAGCTGGTCAGCCAGGGAGTTCTGGCCGGCCGCAGGGTACAGGGGCGAGAGGTTCTGGGCGCGTCCGGCCGCCGCCTGAATGGCGGTGGTGTAAACTTGGGTCTGGCTCACTACCCGCCGGATGAAGGTCAGCTCGTGGCCGGCAGGGGTGTTGGGGGCCACATCCACGCCGCCGCTAAGCAGCTGATAGAACGACGACGTGCTTGCAATTGCCATACCCATGTTCACCGTGGGGCCCTGCACGCAGTTGCTCACCACCGAGCCGATGCTGATGGCCAGCGGGTCGGGGTTCTGGGTGCTGGGGAAGCCGGTGGGGAAGCCGGGGTACTCGCCATCGAGGTAGCGGCCGGCCCAGCCGGTGGTCCAGGTCACGTTCGAGTCGGACGCGGAGGTCCAGATGTCGGTGGCCCGGAAGTGGGAGAAGTTGGGGTTGGGGTAGCCTACGCTCTGCACCACCCCCAGCTTGCCGTTCTGGTACATGCTATGGAGCGAGCTCATCGCCGGGTGAATGCCAGTGGCCGTGGTGAGGCCCAGCACCTGGTTCTGGGGCAGGGCAATGTTGCTGCGGGCCGCCATCAGGGCCGGGTACTGGTCGAGCGGGATAACCATGTTCAGCCCGTCGTTGCCGCCCTGCAGCTGAATGATGACCAGCACCTTATCCGACGGCGTTGTCGCGTTAGTGAGGGCCGCCAGCTGGGCCGAGTACCCGTAGGCCCCAATGGGCAGCCCACTCAAAAGAGCCGTGCCGACGGAAGCAGCAGCCGTGGTCTGGAGAAATTCGCGACGTTTCATACGTAAGCTATTAACTGTTAGCCGTTAGCTATTAGCCAGCAGCTTCAATTGACGAATGACAGGGAATTTGCGCGGGCTAGCAGCTGCCAGCTAACAGCTCAGGAAAGGTGATACTCGGCCAGGCCCATCAGGGCGCGCAGCATGGCTTGCAGCTTGGTATTCACGGCCGCTTTTTTGGCCGGGTTGGTGGGCGCGGCCAGGTACTGCTGCCACTCCACGGTCCACTCGAAGTCGGGCAGGCCGGGCAGCAGGGCACTTTTCAGGAAATCCAGCTGGTTGGTGGTGAGGGCAACGGGCACCATGAGCCGCACAAACTCGTCGATGAGCAGGTTGCAGTCGGAGGCCGTGGCGGCCGGGAGCGTCAGCGCCAGGGCCACCGGGTCGATGACCAGCTTCACGCCGCCGCGGGTGTAGCCGGTGCTGATAAACAGGTCCGTGACCTGGTTGCGGCGGGGCAGCGTCACGGCGTTTATCCAGAGCTCGTGGAACTGCGGCGTCTGGTAGTAAGCAGCCCAGCCGGCCACGTTGGGCGGGTCGCCCAGGTATTGCTGCTGCACGAAGCCCAGGCTGTTTGCGTAATCCCACATGGTGTATTGCCCGGTCAAGTTGCTGGCCGGCGGGAACACCACCTCCATCTGCCGGAACATGCCCACGTTGAAATCGAGCGGGCTCTTGATGAGGCAGCCCACGTTCAGCACGTCGAAAAAATGCTGCGAGCTGAGCAGCGTGCGCAGCACCGGCACGATGTTGAAGTTGTTCTGAATCAGAATGGTAGCCAGTGGCTGAATGATGTCGGTTTCTACCTGCGCATCAATCAGGTAGTACACAAACCAGCGGTAGAGCTTGCGCACCAGGAAGCGCGCCGTCTCGGCCTGCTGAAAAATCAGGTCGATAAGGGCCTGGTACTCGGTAGCCCCGCTGGCCGCAATGCTGGCGTTGCCGAAGGCGCTCGAGAATACTTTGGTGGTGGCATCGTGGCGGCTGGCGGTATAGTAGCTGCCCACCGGCACGGTGGCCAGGTCGCGCCAGCCGGTGAGGACCCGGGCAGCGGCCTGCACGTCGGCCTCCGTGTAGTTGGTGTAGTTGCCCGCCCCGATAAGCGGCCCCTTGCCTACCGTGAACAGCTCCAGCAGCTCGCGGCCGTAGTTCTCGTTGGGCGCGCCGGCAGTGCTCTGGTTGCCGTTGAGGTAGCGCAGCATGGCGGGCGTCACGGTCACGTCCTTGGCCAGCTGCTTCACGTTGCCCAGGGCGTGCTGACGCAACAGGCGCACGTACTCGTAGCCCATACGGGCATCGTTGATAGTGCTGAACTCCACCACGAAGTGGTTGTGCCAGAACAGGGTCATCTTCTCGGCCAGCGAGGAGCCCTGGTTCAGCAGTAGGCCCAGCCACCAGTCGCGCAGCGAAGCCCGGCGCACCCCTTCGAAAGTCTGGTTGAACACCTGCCCCGTCCAGGTTTGCCCGATGGCCACGCTGGTATCGGTGGCCGACACGTTTACGGGCGGAGCCGGGGCCGCCGGGGCCGTGAGCAGCCCATTGAGTACGGCGGTAAGGTTGGAGGCCGCCGCCGTCTGAATCTCGGTGCGGTTGGGGCCGAACAAGCATCGGCGCAGCAGGTGCGCGGCTTGGGCGTAGCCCCACGCGCCGGTGTAGGG
>JALYUI010000312.1 GCA_030853845.1 Bacteroidota bacterium
CCCACGCCATTGCCATGCAGATTCCGGTATCGGTGCTGAAGAAAGCCAGCGCCCCGGCCCTGACTTCGACTACCAACATCCTGGATTCGAACTTCATCATTGGTGTGTGGGCTTCGGCCAGCCGCCCGGCTACCCGCGTGCTGTCGGCCACCGGTGCCGCCCCGACTGTATCGGGCACCTATGTGCAGGTATCGCGCCTGGGCATGCCCCTGCTGAACGAGGTTATCAACCCTATCGGAGCTAAGGATGCCTGGAATGCTGGCTCGCCTTATTTCGAAGCTGCCACTACCGACGACTATCTGTCGAACCCCGAGTTGGGGCTGTATATGGCCGATAACGTGCCCGTAGCTCCTGCCGCGCCTAAAGTAGCTGGCCAGACATACTACGGTGAGGCGGTACCCGGCCTGGGGCCGTTGCGTATCCAAACCAAATCGCTGGCCGGCCAGGCGCTGTTGGGTGGCGCGAGCTTCACAGGCTTCGACTTCCGTAATGGAGCCCCTGGGGTGAGCGCGCTGGCGGGTAGCCCCTTGCTGGGTGGTACTGCCCTGGCTCCTATTGCGCAGGGTGGCTACGGCGAATACCTGCTGGTGGCTAGCAAGCCGCGCTCGGTAGATATCAAGCCTATCTTCCACACCGGGGTGCCGAATGCAATTCCTTACCAGTTGGCTACCGGCAAAGGCGGCAACCCGCTGGCCGCTGGCAAGCCGTTTATCAACAACTTCCTGCTGGTAGGTGCCGGCGCTGGCAACCCCGGCGGTGATATGCTGCGCCTGAATATGGCCGTGCCCCCCACCTCGCGTACTTCCGCTGCTTTCAGCTCGGAAGGTCTGCTGGCCGCCGCAGTAGCTGGCCTCACCGACCCGGCCTACAACAACACCAACGTGCAGCTCATTCCCAACATGGATGGCTTCCCGAATGGTCGTCGCCTGGAGGATGACGTAACCCGTATCGAACTGCAAGCCGTAGGCGGCGTGGTACTGGCCGCTATTGGCTTGTGGTACGACGACTATACCCCAAGCTCGACTTCGCCCGTAACGGCGCAGCTGGGCCGCGTGCTCGGCTTCAATGCCGGCATCATGGCCAACGACACCACGTTCCGCACGGCCTTCCCTTACGTTCAGACGCCCTGGAGCGGTACCAACGCCCAGCGCGTGGCCCTGGCTCAGCGTTCGGGCAGCCTCGGCCTGTCGCCTAACCTGACGGTGGCTCAGGCTTACCCCAACCCCTTCCTGGACCGGACCACGCTGCGCTTCGAACTGCCCGCCAAGGCAACGATGACCGTGGTTATCAGCGATGTGACGGGCCGCAAGGTGGCTACCATTGCCAAGGATAAGAACTTCGTTGAAGGCGTGAACGAGCTACAGTGGCAGCCGACCCGCGATGTGGCCCCCGGCCAGTACATCGCCACGCTGTACAATGGTAAAACGGTGGTGCAATCGGTGCGCATTGAGCGCCAGTAGCCCGCGTTAGCCTAACGGCCACGTAATAAAGAGCCGTCGTTGTGCCCCGTGGGGCCGGCGGCGGCTCTTTTTTGTGGCTTACTTTTACCTTCTCCCATCTGACATTTCTTCGTTTTGAAAAAGTATCTGTACCCCAGCTTGCTCGTGGTTTTCGCCCTGATGGCGGCGGCCATCTTCTATTTTAAAAAGCCAATCAGCAAAACGCCCGAATTTCGGGAGCGTACCGGCAGCCTGGCGGCGGGCAAGGAATGGCTGAATACCAAGGCCGCCATTGAAGGCCTGCTGGCCAAGCTGCGCGCCAACCCTGATGACCAGAAAAGCCGCCTGCTACTGGCCCAGGCTTATATGCAGGAGGCCCGCGTGACCGGCCAGCATTCGTACTACGACGGAGCTGCTATGGAGCTGCTGGAGCAGGTGCTGCGCGCCCAGCCCGAAAACTTCGAGGCCCTGAGCTGCAAGGCTTCGCTGTGCCTCACGCAGCACCACTTTGCCCAGGGCTTGGCCCTGGCCGAGCAGTCCCAAAAGCTGAACCCCAGCAGTGGCTTCGTTTATGGCCTGCTGACCGATGCCAACGTGGAAATGGGCCATTATGCCGAAGCCATTAAGATGGCCGACCGCATGAACGAGCTGCGCCCCGACCTGGCCTCGTATGCCCGCACGAGCTACCTGCGCGAGATTTACGGTGACGTGCCCGGGGCTATTCAGGCGATGGACATGGCCACGAAAGCCGGCTACATCGGCTTGGAGCAAACCGAGTGGACGCGCGTGGCCCTGGCCCACCTGTATGAGGTGAGCGGCGATACCGCCAAAGCCCGCGCCTACTACCAGATGGCCCTGTATGCCCGCCCCGGCTACGCCTACGCCCTGGCCGGGCTGGGCCGCATGGCAGCCGCCCGCCACGACTATCCCCGCGCCATCAGCCTGTACCAGCAGGCCCGCATCACGGTGAAGGACTACGCCTTTGCCGATGAGCTGACCGACCTGTACCGCCTCAACGGGCAGCCCGACGAAGCGAATAAAATGGCCGAGGAATCCATCGACATGCTGGCCAGTGCCGCCAAGGAAGCCGACAACAACGAGCAGATGGGCCACTATACCGACCGTGAGCTGGCCTACGCCTACCTGAAAACCAACGAGTTGGACAAGGCTCTCGAACATGCCAAAATTGAGTACAACCGCCGGCCCGATAACATCGATGTGAATGAGACCATGGCCTGGGTGCTCTACAAGCGCGGGCAGTATGCCGAAGCGCAGAAATACATGCAGGTGGCCCGTCGCACGGGCTCGAAAAACCCGGTGCTGCTGTGCCGCGCCGGCCTCATCCTGAGCAAGCTGGGTAAAACGGCCGAAGGCCAGGCGCTGATTGAAAGCGCCCTGCAAACGGCCCCCTACCTCAATACCGAGGTAGAAGCCGAGGGCAAGAAGCTGCTGGCCGCCCGCTAAGATGCTGCGCGACGCTCCCAATCTCAAGCCTTGGCAAAGCCGGTGCCTGGCGGCCCTGCCACTGCTATTACTGCTGGCCCAGCCGGCCGCCGCGCACGTGCTGAACACGGACCTGAGCAAGCTCTCGCGCACCGAGATTTTCGGGACCTACCTGCAGCTGGGCTTCACGCACATCATTCCGCTGGGGTTCGACCATATTCTGTTCATCATCAGTCTCTATATTCTCGAGCCGCGCCTGAAGCCGGTGCTGAAGCAGGCCACGGCTTTCACGGTAGCGCACTCCATCACGCTAGGGCTGGCCATGTACGGGCTGATTACGCCGCCCTCGGCGGTTATCGAGCCGATTATTGCGCTGTCCATCCTGTTCGTCGCCATCGAGAACATTATTACTGATAAGCTTAATCCCTGGCGGCTGCTCATCGTGTTCGGGTTTGGTCTGGTGCACGGCATGGGTTTCGCCAGCGCGCTCACGGGCCTGGGGCTGCCGCAAAAAGACTACTTCGGCTCGCTTATCTCCTTCAACGTGGGCGTGGAGCTGGGGCAGGTAACGGTGATTATGCTGTGCTGGGCGCTGGTGGGCCGCTGGGCCGCTGGCAAAAGCTGGTACCGGCCGCGCGTGGTGGTGCCGGTTTCGGTCGTCATCGGCTTGGTGGCGGCGTTCTGGACGGTGCAGCGCGTGTTTTTCGTCTGAAAAAAATATTCTGTTCCCGATGCGACCCTGCGCCGGGGTTTCATCGTAAGTCAAAAGCTTATTGCCTGGTTTGCTTATGTCGGCCTTTCGCCCTGCTCTCACGCTGCTGCTGCTGCTCAACTACCTGCTGGTAGTCGGGGCGGGCCTCGTTGAGCGCCCGGCGCGGCCCATCGACCGGCCCTTTGCCTACGTGCACAGCCGCGACTGCCAGCTGCGCCACACGCTACGCGTAGCCTGCTTTGATGACTGCAACGGCGTGCAGTACACGGTGAAGAAGCCCGGCGAGCGCCTGCCCCTGCAACAGCTCCTGACCACTTTTAAGGGCGTCGATATCCACTGCCTGGCCGAAACCCGCCTTGTATTTGGCGTGCGCACCTTTGGCCGGGAGCGCGAACAGCCGCGCGGCCGGATTATAGCCGTGGCCGTCGGTTTCCGGGGGCAGATTGAGTTGCCGCCCTGTCGGGGATAAGTTGAGTTTTGGTCCCGGTGGTATTCAGTTCGAAGCCAAACGGGGCCACCAAGCCCGGTTGCCGGAAGGCCGTGGGGCTGCCTCAGCTTATTCATCACCCGACGCGCCGAACCGGACCAAGACTCCGGGTGCGTTCAACTCCTCATTTTATGATTTTCCGGGCCAATTCTCTCCAACCCGTAGCGGGTGCTACGGGCGTTATTTCCCGCGTGCAATTGCCCCCAGCGGGCCGCATTGCCATTTCTCTTTTCGAAGCCGGCGGCCGGGCGCTGCCGACAAGCTGTGCTACGGCCCTGCGCGGCCAGCCCCGCGGGCACCTGCTGCACCAGCAGGCCCAGCACCGGGCGCAGTGCCGCGCCAACTGCATGAGCAAGGCCAATTTCTAAGCGGAATCTCTTCACAACTTCTAACCAGGCCGGTTGGAAGCTGCGCTTCGGCGTAGTTCCCAACCGGCCCTGATTCCGCTCCAGATGAAACAACTACTTACTGCTATATCGACCTGGGGCTTGCTGCTGGGGTTGTTGTTAATAACCCAGCTGGCCGCCGCGCAGGGCACCGGCTCGCTACGCGGCACCGTAGCCGACTCGCTCTCGGGCCAGCCGCTGGCGGGCGTGAGCGTGGGGCTGCAAGGCCAGCCCGGCGGCACTGCCACCGACGCGCTCGGCCAGTTTCGGCTGTCGGGCCTCGTTCCCGGCCGCTACACGCTGCGGGCGGGTGCCCTCGGCTACCGCGTGCAGGCCGTGCCCGTAACGGTGCAAGCCGGCGAAGCCCCGCGCCTGACCATTCGCGTGGCTACTACCGCGCTCAGCCTGGCCGAAGTAACCGTGAGCCAGCCGCGCGACCTCAACCAGAACCTGGCCGCCATCACCCACATCGAC
The DNA here is from genome assembly GCA_030853845.1 of Bacteroidota bacterium. Lineage (GTDB taxonomy): Bacteria > Bacteroidota > Bacteroidia > Cytophagales > Hymenobacteraceae > Hymenobacter. The sequence goes on from JALYUI010000312.1 coordinate 4,942, forward strand.
CAAACCCTGCGGCCTGTGAGCTCGGGGCAGGACCTGCTACGGCTGGTGCCGGGCCTGTTCATTGCCCAGCACGCGGGGGGCGGCAAGGCCGAGCAGATTTTCCTGCGCGGCTTCGATGCCGACCACGGCACCGACTTCGCCGTGAGCGTGGACGGAATGCCGGTGAACATGGTGAGCCAAGCCCACGGCCAGGGCTACGCCGACTTTCACTTTGTCATTCCCGAAACCGTGGACCAGCTCAAGGTGTACAAAGGCCCCTACACCGCCCGATTTGGCGACCTGGCCACGGCCGGAGCGGGCGAATTTTCCACTAAAACCCGCCTCGACCACAGCCAGGTTAAGGTGGAAGCGGGCCAGTACGATACCTACCGGGGGCTGGTGATGCTGGATTTGCTGGGCAGCCACCACCTGCTGAGTAAAAATACGGAGAGTGCCTACGTAGCCAGCGAATATTACTACAGCGCTTCTCCCTTTGTCAATAACCAGCGGTTCAAGCGCTTCAATGGCATGGGCAAGTACACGGGCCAGCTCACGAATAACACCTCGCTCACGCTGTTCGGCTCCTACTTCACCTCCAACTGGAACGCCAGCGGCGAAATTCCTACCCGGGCCGTGGCCGATGGCACCATCACGCGCTTCGGCAGCATCGACCCCAGCGAGGGCGGCAACACCAACCGGGCGAATGCCTACGCGGTACTCACCACCGCCCTGCCCCACGACGCCGTGCTGCGCCAGCAGGTGTACTACACCCGCTACAACTTCAGCCTGTTCTCGGACTTCACCTTTTTCAAGGACCACCCGCTGACCGGCGACGAAATCAACCAGACCGATACCGGCCGCAACCTCTACGGCTACACGGGTACGTATGAGCGCGACAACCGCCTCGGAGCCCGCAACCTGCACACCACGGTGGGCCTGGGCACCCGCCTCGACGACTCCAACCTGGCCTTGCGCCACGCCGTGCAGCGTCAGCTGTCGGATACTAGTATTATCGATTTCGGCCGCCTGCACGAGCAGAACCTGAACGCCTACCTCGATGAAACCCTGGAGCTGACCGACCGCCTGACCGTGAACGCCGCCGTGCGGGCCGACCTGTTCGTGTTTGACTTTCGCGGGCAGATTGCTGACTCCACCGGGGCGTTTGGGCCGCTGCGGGGGCGCGTGAACGCGTCCCGCGTTTCGCCCAAGCTCAACTTCTACTACCAGGCATCGCCGAACGTGCAGCTGTTTCTGCGCTCGGGCCTGGGCTTCCATTCCAACGATGCGCGGGGCGTTGTCCGGGGCACTAACCCCGCCCAGGCCCTGCCCCGGGCCACCGGGGCGGAGGTGGGCAGCACGTTCAAGCCCGTGGCCGACCTGGTGGTGAATGCCGCCTTCTGGTACCTGCGCCTGCAGGACGAGCTGGTGTATTCCGGCGACGAAGGCACCACGGCCAGCGTTGGCCCGACCCAGCGTTTCGGCTTCGACCTGTCGGCCCGCTACCAGCTCAGCCGGCACCTGTTTCTGGATTTTGACGGCAACTACAGCCACGCCCGCATCCTGGACGCGCCGGAGGGCGAGAACTTCGTGCCGCTGGGTCCCATCTTCACCAGCATCGCCGGCATCACCTACAAGCAGCCCAGCGGCCTGAGCGGCAGCCTGCGCTACCGCTACCTCGGCGGCCGCCCGGCCATCGAGGACAACTCCGTGCGGGCCTTGCCCTATTTCGTCGTCGATGCCGTGCTGGCCTACACCCGGCCGCGCTACCAGTTCGGCCTCACGGTGCAAAACCTGTTGAACGTGGACTGGAACGAGGCCCAATACGCCACCGAAACCCGGCTGCGCGGCGAACCCACCCCGATTACCGAGCGAACCTTCACCCCGGGCACGCCCTTCAACCTGCGGGCGAACGCCAGCGTATTTTTCTAGGGCGGCGTTGGGGCCAAAATCAATAAGCAAGGGCCTGTTCGTACTACGAACAGGCCCTTTGGGTTTTAAAAACGGGTGTTGTGCCCGGCCGCTTAGCCGGCGGGCTGGCGGGCTTCGGTAGCCGGAGCGGCGGCCGGGTTCCAGCCCATGCTGCACCGGTTGCGCATTTGCTGGCGAAACTTCTCGCGGGCCTCCGGGCTGAGGTGTTCGAGGCGGCCGGCCATGCGCTGCTGCCACTCGCGGCGCTTGCGGGCCCAGCCGCCTGGTCGGCCCCCACCCCGGAACCCGCCGAACAGGATGCGGCTCAGCAGCAGCAGCCCGAACGTTTGGGGCAGGCTGAGGGTGGGCAGGTGGAATAGGTAGGGCATGAGGTGGTTCCATAGCTCGCGGGTAACGAACCCGACCACCACAATAAATAGCGCGGCGAAGAAGGCAAAGCGAAGGCCGCGCAGCAGCCAGAATTTACGGTCCATGATAGGGTCAATTGTTATCGGTTAATGGTTAACGGTCAGTGGTTAATCAATGAGTAGCGTCCATCATCAGGCGCATTAACCATTAATAATCAACCGTTAAACACTTAATCGGTGAATAATTCGGTGTAGAGCGTTTGCAGGCGCTTGCGCAGGTGCAGCACGGCGTAGTGCTTACGCGAAATCAGAGTCTTGAGCGGTACGCCGGTTTCGGCCTCCATCTCGCGGAAGGTTTTGTCTTCCAGCTCGTGCCACACGAACACCTGGCGCTGGGCCTCGGGCAGCTCGGCCAGCGCGTCGCTCAGGGCATCCATCAGGGTTTCGCGCAGCAGGCGGTTCTCGGGCGAGTCGTCGGGGGCAGGCAACAGGTCGGCCAGCAGCAGGCCCTCGCCGTCGTCGCTGGCTTCGGCCGCGCCGAAAGCTGCTTCCAGGCTCACGGGGCGCTTGCGACGGTACAGGTCGGTGATGCGGTTGCGGGCCACCCGAAACAGCCAGGCCGCCGCCTGCTCCACAGGTTTGAGCAGCCGGTAGCTTTCGACGAGTTCGGCAAAAACGTCCTGGAGCAGGTCTTCGGCCTCGGCTTCGTCGGGAATGCGCCGCCGGATGAACTGCAGCAGCCGCGGGCGCTGCAGCCGCACGGCTTCGGCAATCTGCAGGTCCTGTTGCGAAGCCGTCATCGGGGCGAGAGGGGAGGGGAGCGAAAGAGTCATGGCATTCATTCTGCCCAAACAGACGCGCCCGTTTCGAAATTACTTTAATGAGCTAAAAGTTCTTCGGGCCAGCGGCCGCGCCCAATAAGCTGCGGGCGTTCCAAGCGTTCTGCGGGTGGGTGGGTTCGCAACTGAAATTGACTTATGCCATGTTGTAGCGGCGGGAGCTCAACATTCCGAAAACGCAGCGCCTAAATGGCTGCATTTTGGTTGCACCGGGGAGCAGCGGCAGCAGGGAGTACAATTGTCGGATATCTTGATGAAAGGTTAATAAACGAGCCTATTGTTGCTATCTGGTTGTAATTATGCCATGTGGCTGGCTGTCCGCGCAATGGGGGTTCTGGGGCTGGCCAGTCCCCTTACAGTACCGGCTCACTGCGGCCCGGCTAATAACGACGTATTCAGTATCTTTGACGCAGTTCGACCCTATAAAAGGGCATTTCCACATTTTTCACCCTAATTTTTTATCGCATGAGAATTCTCTATAATTTCAGGATTTTTCTTAGTCTTCTGGCGCTGGTGCTATTACTGCCAGCCACTGGCTGGAGTGCTCCTTTCACGCCCGGCAATATTGTGATTGCGCGCGTGGGCGACGGCTCATCTTCTCTCAATACTGCTTCTACTGACGTTTTTCTGGATGAGTACACTCCGGCCGGGATGCTCGTGCAAACGGTGCTCCTGCCGACGGCAGTAAGCGGCTCTAATTTCGCCCTGACCGCTGCCGGCTCCGCTAACGCCGAGCTCCAGCTTACCCGCGCAGTTGATGGCCACTCGCTGGTGCTGACGGGCTACGGTACTTCTCCGGGCACGCCCGCAGTGGCCTCATCGTCCACCAACGATGTGGTGCGCGTCATCGGACTGATTGGGGCCGACGGCAGTATCAATACTACCACCAGCCTGGGGAGCGCCTTCAGCGGTGTCGGCATCAACTCGGCGGCTACCGTCGATGGGACCAGCTTTTACGCGGTCGGCGGCAACTCCGGCTTGCAGTACGTGACCCTGGGGGACTTTATGCCCACTCAAATCAACACCGCGCCCGTTAATATGCGCGTCGTCAAAATTGTTGGTGGCAATCTCTACGTCACCAGTAATGTATCGCCCTACACCGGCCTGAGCCAAGTAGGTACCGGCCTGCCCACTACCGGCGGCCAAACCGTGGCACTGCTGCCCGGCGCACCCGGAAGTAATGGTGCCGGCTCCAGTCCCTACGCCTTTTATTTCGCCGACCTGAGCACTACGGTAGCCGGCGTTGATGTTGTTTACATTGCCGACGACCGCATCAGCAGCGCCGGCGGCATCCAGAAATGGAGCTTGGTTGGTGGTACATGGGTGCTGAACGGGACTATTACGAGTTCGCCTACGTCGGTAGTGCGCGGCCTTACGGGCAGCACTTCCGGTACCACGGCATCGCTGGTAGCTACCAGCAATAATGCACTGTTCCTCGTCAGCGACAATGCGGGCTACAATGCTGCGCCCAGCGTTACTTCGCTGCCCACGGCCGTCGTTACCGCATCATCCAATACGGCTTTCCGCGGAGTGGCTTTCGCGCCCACATTTGCAGCGCCAACGATTGTCAGCTTCACGCCCACGAGTGCGGTTGCCGGCACGACGGTGACGATTACGGGCACCAACTTCACCGGCGCGACGGTGGTCACGCTGAACGGGGTGGCCATCACGGGCTTCACGGTGGTGAATGGCACGACCATCACTTTCGTGGTGCCGGCTACTGCTACCAGCGGCACGATTGCCGTCACCACGCCGGGTGGTACGGCCACGAGCACGGGCACTTTCACGGTGATTGTGCCCAACCCGGTGCCGACCATCACCAGCCTCTCGCCGACCACGGCCGTGGCCGGCAGCCCTGCCACTGGCCTGACGGTGACGGGCACGGGCTTCGTGAGCAGCTCGGTCATCATCTTCAACGGCGTGGCCCTGACCACGACTTTCGTATCGGCCACGAGCCTGACGGCTACGATTCCGGCCTCGTCCCTGACCACGGCCGGCAGCTACAACGTGACGGTGAGCAGCCCGGCCCCGGGCGGCGGCACTTCGGCCCCGGCCACGTTCACGGTAACCACGCCGGTGCCAACGATTGTCAGCTTCACGCCCACGACCGGTGGCCCTACCACCCCCGTAACCGTTACGGGTACCAATTTCACCGACGCGACGGTGGTGCGCATTGGCTCGTTCAACGTGCCCGGCTTCTTGGTGGTGAATGCCACGACTATCACTTTCAACGTGCCAACCGGCACGGGTAGCGTGAATGGCCTGATTACGGTGATTACCCCGGGCGGCACGGCTGTCAGCACCGGCACTTTCAACCTGGTATCGGCCACGCTGGCCGCTCAGGCGCTGCCGGGCCTTTCGGTCTTCCCGAATCCGGCCGTCGACCGCGTGACGGTAGAGCTGCCCACCTCGGGGGCTGCCACCATAGCTCTGCGCGACCTGGCGGGCCGCGTGGTGCTGGCATCAGCACCGCTGGCAGCCGACCATCAACTGCTGCTGCCGGCCTCGCTGGCCAGTGGTGTGTACCTACTGGAAGTGCAGCAGGGTAGCGCTACGGCCGTTCGCCGCATCGAGAAGCGCTAACGGTTAGTCTGCCCGGGGTAGCCCGTGCGCAATAGACTCAGCAAGCCCCGTCCGATTTTTCGGGCGGGGCTTTTTGCTGGGTAGTGGGTTTTCACAAACCAGGCTACCAGGGTCAGGGTAGCCGTTTGCGTGCAACTTTCGTCCGCGCTTCGGCCGTAGCCCGATGGCGAAATGAGCATGGTGCCCCGCTACCGCACGTGTGCTGGGCCACTCATAGAAGCAGACGACTGGCAAGCGCCAGGCTAGGGGACGAGCTATAGGGCGGCGAGTAGCGCTTCAAGGGCAGGAACTGCTCTGACAGTGATGCATCGTTGGCGCTTTAGCCAAGGCTGGGGCGCGGGTTTTTTAGATTCCTGTTGGCTGAGGCTGCCGAGAGAAGGTGGCAGTAGCGACTGTCTGACTCCGCAACTACTGTCAGTTACCTCCCGGCAGCTTCGAGCAGACCCTGGACCATGAGTTTGGCACGCTCGTGCCCTGTTGTTTGCCGGCGCTGGCTGCCACGGGGCTGGTGGGCGAGTCTGACCAGCCTGTGGCAGCAAAGTGATGCGCCTCGTCCAAAGCGGTACGACGGTTAACGAATACCTGCTGGGCTGCCTCCGGGAACGATGGCCCACGCGTAGCGCCAGCCGGGCCGTAGCCACTCGGTCCATTTCCAGGGCTATGATGCTGCATGTGGCCAACCCGGTCGGGTGTGTTGCTTGCAGCTGAGCCAGGTAGACATGGGCTCTTGTCTCAACCTTAATCCATCCATGATTCACCAAGGGAGTTACTGCAAGTGGTTCCGGCAGAATGCTCGGTAGCGCAGGCTTTGCAGTGCGCGTCGCCGCGCACGTCGCCGCGCACGTTGCGGTCGTAATATTCCTGTTCCGCACCAGCTTGCCGCAGTGCTTGGCAAGGCCTTTTCTGAGGCAAGGATATGAGCCAGTATTTCGCCGATTTTCGGCTAGGTTCGTTTATAACGGCCTCAACTATAAGAAACAATCCAAGTCTGTTTCTGTAATACCAAGAGCAGTTAGGAGGTAGCAGCAGTTAGTAAATACTGTCACGAACTGCTTTTGTTAAAGCAGCGCCGGGGCAGTAGCGCGGACTACAAAGTC
>JALYUI010000373.1 GCA_030853845.1 Bacteroidota bacterium
GTGCTGGTGGGGGCCACGCCTTTTGGGCCGGTGTTTCGGGGGCTGCGGGCCGCCGGGGCCGATACTGCCCTGCTGCTGCTGGCCCGGGCGCGCCGGGTGGGCATCAGCACCTTTGTGCAGACGAGTGGGGCGCGGGGCTACCTGCAGCTGGGGCCAAACCAGCAGCTGCGCTACCGCGTGGGCACCGACTGGATTTACGACTCGCGCGGGGTGCCGCCCTTTGTGCGGGAAGACTACGGGGCCGACCTGGCCCATATTATCAGCCTGGGGGCGGGGCAGCACTGGCAGCTGGGCCAGCAGCTGCACTACGACCAGAGCCGCGCCAACAACACCCGCACCGGCCTGTGGCTGGCCCGCGCCGGCTACCAGCGCCGCCTGCGTCCCGGCCAGCCCCTCGACTCGCTGAGCCAGATGCGGCTGACGGTGCTGGGCGGCCTGGCTACCGACCGCCGCAACGGCCGCGAAGATGCCGGCCTGGCCTACGGCTTCGACGCGGCGGCCATTCTGTTTGCCCACGGGGCCGGGGCCGCGCCGCTGGTGGCCCGCGTGCTGGGCACCCGAGCCACCCTGGGGCCGCGCGTGATGCAGCGCCTGGTGGCCGAGGCCACCGGCGAGCAGGGCTTCCTGCCCAACAACGACCTGACGGTGCAGGGCCGCCTGGGCTACCGCACCAACCGCGCCGAAGACTACCTGCTGGGCTCGGTGCAGCGCATTCAGTCCGATACCGTGCTGGCGCAGGCAGGGGCTACCTACCGCTTCAACCCCTACGCCACGCTGCGCTCCGACAACAGCCTGCTGCTGCCTAACCGGGCCTTCCGCTACCGGCGGCTGAGTGCCGGGGCCGACACCTTGCAGGACGTGGGCTACCGCCAGCGCGAGCTTGATACCCGCCAGGAGCTGCGCTACACCCGCGCCCGGGTGCAGGGTAGCCTAAGCTTCGGCTACCGCGAGCGCACCCGGGCCTACTTCCTCGACAACTCGCGCTTGCTGACGCCAGTGCGGCTGGCCACGGCCCTGGCCCGCGAGCAGGTGAAGGACATTACCGAGCAAACCACCCAGTGGCAGGGCAACCTGACCTGGCTGCCCACGCCCCGGCACGCGGTGGCCCTGCTGGGCACGGCCCAGCTGCTGCGCGTGAATGCCCCCAGCAAAGACAACCAGCAAACCCGCGACGAAGCCCAGCACCTGCTGCGCCTTACCTGGACCGGGCGCTGGGCCGGGGCTTTTCGCACCACCCTGGCCGTGGCCGGCGAGTACCGGCAGACGGTGTTTATCCGGGCCGGGCTGAGCGCCGAGAACTACGTGGACCACCTGCTGCACTGGGAGCCGGGCTTCACCTGGGCACCGGGGCGCTGGAGCGTGCGCTCGACCTACCACCTCTGGGTGAGCTACCAGGTGCGCGACCTGGCCGCCGAGCAGGCCCGCAACCGGGCCAGCCGGGTGCTGGAGCAAAGCCAGAACCTGACCTACCAGCTGCGCCCGCGCCTGCTGCTGCTGGCCGACTACCAGCGCCGCGAAAACCGGGTGGGCCAGCTCAACTGGACGCAGTTCCGCGAGAGCCCGCTCGACACCAGCGTGACCCACGACCTGAGCGTGGGCGCGCGCCAGAGCTGGGTGGGGCCGCGCGGCAGCACCAGCCTGCGCCTGGGCTACCGCCTGCTGGAGCAGCGCAACTACGGCCGCGCCGCCCTGTTGCTCGACCAGCCCACCGGCCCGGCCACGGCCCTGATTTACCTGCGCAACATTACCCGGCAGCAGGGGCCGGAGGTGGCCATCGAGCGCCGGGCCAACGCCAGCCTCAACCTCACGGCCAGCCTGTGGCTGCAATGGCTGCGCACCTACTCGACCTACGCCCTGGGCAAGGGCAGCTACAGCGGCACCAGCTACTCGGCCCTGGATTTGACCCGCGAAACCCGCCGGGTGCTGCCTTATTTTGAGTTGGCGGTTGAGTGGCGGGTGGGCCGGCGGCGGTAGCATGAACGCTGCGAGTCTGCGCGTGGGCCGGTTGTTCGGCAGTCGTTCATGCGCGCGGCCTCGCAGCATCCACGCTACAGGGGGCTCCCGGAATGAAAATCAGTCCAATGGCTATACAGCTGAAATTATTTATCCTATCTTCCGGCCATCCAACCACCAAACCCCCGTTTCAACCCAATGGCAACGCCCTACCACGACCTCTACACCAACCATTTTGCCAACATCCGGTGCAGCCGGCCCACTTTCCTGGCTTTCCTCGACTACTCGGTAACGGCCAGCGCCGCCAGTTCCGAAGCCCCCGTCAAAGCCCTGAGCGCCGCCTTGCAGGCCGCCGCCGATACGCTGGGCGGCAGCGTGGTGGCCCGCGAAGGCCAGAGCGCCACCGGCCAGACCCTGACCCGCTCGAAGAAGGACGTGCTGCGGGCCATGCGCGTATTCGTGCAGGACACCAATGCCGTGCTGCTGGTGCCCACCTACCGCACCACCCCCGATAAGCTAAAGGAGCTGCTGCCCCAGGGCCTGATGCACCTCACCGAAGCCAACGGCACCAACCTGCCCGTGCGCTTCGAAGCCTTTGCCCAGGCCCTGGCCGCCCATAAGGTCGCCCTCGGCCCAGCCCCCGCTAAAACGGCCGCCGACCTGCTGGCCGAGCTGGCTGCCGCCGCCCAGGCCAAAGATGCCGGCCTGAAAGTAGCCAAGGAAACCATTGGCGCGCTGGGCGGGCACTGGGCGCAGGCCACTAACCTGCTATGGCAGCTGCACTGCACCGCCCTGGCCGCCCACTGGGAGCAGCCGGCCCTGGCCGAAGCCTACTTCAACTACGGCCTGCTGCCCCGGCGCAGCGGCGGACGCGCCAAACCCAGCGGCCCTGCTGCCCAATCCTGAGCTGCGGAGACTCCGCCGCACGCGGCGGGCCATGCGGGCACAGTGCCC
>JALYUI010000388.1 GCA_030853845.1 Bacteroidota bacterium
CGGTAGTGCCGTGGCCGAGCCCCCGCACGCCGAAGCCGTCCACCAGCCCGGCGGCCCACTGCTGCCGCTGCCCGAGCTGCTGCTGCGCCGCGGCCACGCCGCCTTCACGTCGTGGACGCTGAGCGTGGCCCTGCGCCACTGGCTGCCCGTTGCGGATGATGCGGAGGAGCTGCTACGTCCCTATTTCGCCTCACCTTACCTGCTGCTGCGCGAAAGTGCCGGGTTGGCCGCTGCCCACCTCGCTGCCCACCGTGGCATACCGATTTCCGCTCTGAACCTGCCCGCCATGTCCCATCCGCACGCCACCACCGAAGCCCGCATTTCCGCCCTGGAACGGGTGCTGGCCCTGAAAAAAACCGCCCTGTTTGCCACCACGCCCGAAAACGTGCTCAGCAGCATCGTGCCCATTATGAAGGAAGTGAGCTTCCACGAGGGCGAAGAGATTTTTGCCAAAGGTGCCCTGGGCACGTCGCTCTTCATCGTGCACGACGGGCAGGTCGGCATCTTCAACGGCCCGCAGCAGCTGGCCACCTTCGGGCCGGGCGACTTCTTCGGCGAGCTGGCCCTGCTCGATGCCGAGCCCCGCTCGGCCACCGCCGCCGCGCTGGGCGAAGTGCTGGCCTTCCGCATCGACCAGGAAGATTTTTACGACGTGATGGAGGAGCGCGGCGAAGTACTGCGCAATATCCTGCGGATGCTCTGCCAGCGCATCCGCGCCCAGAACGAGAAGATGCGAGCGCTGGCAGAGTAGACCGTGGAAGCCCGGAATACCATATTGAACTCTTTGCTGCGGCTCCCTATCCACCTCGGTTTGCGGTGGCTTCGCAGTATCCGGGTAATTCTGGGGGACTGGGGCGGCGGCTGGCGACGGCACTGGCTGCTTGGTCTGCTGCTGGGGCTAGCCGGGCCGGGGAAGGCTCAGGTCGCGGGCGAGCGCATTACGGAAATCGCGGTGCTGACCCCGGGCGAAGTGGGGCAGGACGAGAAATTTGAGCTGGCTCTGCGCCTGGACCGGTCCTTCACCACAGCCCAGGACAACGGTAACCCTTATGAGCCCGACGATGTGTCGGTCGAGGCGCGATTTACCGGACCCGATGGGCGGGAACGGCCGGTGGGCTACGGTTTTTATTACCAGGATTTCGCCATCGAAGAGCAATATCTGGCGGCCAACGATGCCCGCTACTGGCAGCCGCAGCCCACCCCGTTGCCCTGGCGCGTACGCTTCGCCCCCGATGCGCCGGGTACGTGGCGCTACGTGCTGCGCGTGAGCTACCGCGATGGCACTACCGAAACGCTGCCCGCCCGCACCTTCGTTTGCAGAGCTGCTGGTGGCCGGGGCTTTCTGCAGGTAGCGCCCAATCACCGCAACCTCGTTTTCGGAAACGGAGCCGCGTTTCTGGCCATTGGCAGCAACCTCGACTATTGGGGCACGACGGCAATACGGGTGCCCCCGGGCCTGCCGCCGCTGCCGCCCGGCACCCCTAATCTGGCGCCCTGCGGCCCGCTCGACAGTACGACGACCCTAACGCTTCCAGCGGCGCAGATGCACCAATTTTCGACCTATAGCTACGCGGCCTGCGACCAGGTATTCCGTAAGCTGGCCAGCGTGGGCGGCAACTATGCCCGGCTTTGGGTGAAAGAGTTCAACTGGGACCCCGAGCTGTACTCACCCACCACTGGTTTCAACTCGCTGGGCAACTACGCCAGCCGCCAGTCCGCCTTATTCGATTTCGACCGGGTACTGGAATCGGCCCGGCGAAATGGCATTTATCTGCACTTGAGCCTGCTCGATGGCTACCGACTCTGGAGCATTGGCAACGAGCCCAACTGGAACATCTTTCCCTATAAAGTGGGCCTGGACCTGCATGACCCCGTCGACTTTTTTACCGACCCGCGCGCCCGGCATCTGTTTCGCAACCGCCTGCGCTACATGGTGGCCCGCTGGGGATACAGCGCCAACGTCGTGTCGTACGAGCTCATCAACGAAGGCGACTTCGTTAATGCCGGGCAAAGCTTTTTGCAGCATTTCGGCCGCTATGGACCCGACTTTATACCCCTGCGCGAGTGGACGCTGGAAATGGCGCACTACCTCAAGGCCCTCGACCCCCGCCACCTACAGGCCCTCGCCTACGGCCCCGAAAACGCCGAGGAGTTCGTGCGGGGCTATCCGCGCCTGTTCGACTTCACTGTTTCGCACGATTACAGCAGCAGCTTTCACGCGCAGGACCAGCACAGCTACCGGGCGCTGACCATGACGCAGGTGCATGGGAAGCCCTACCAACTACAGGAATACGATTACCTGCCCTACATCGGCGCGCCCTACGAGGTGAAGTTCCACGTTACGGCCTGGGCCACGGCCTTCAATGGCTCGTTTGGCACGGCGCTGCAGCTCTCGGCCACCGCCAACCTGCACCACCCGTGTTGGCCCGCCTACCAGTACTACTACCCGCTGGCCCGCTTTCTGAAAGAGGCCCATTTCAGCAGCATGGCTCCTAATGTGCCTGTGGGCAACGCCGCAGCTACGGCTAGTGCTGTATACGGCCGCTACCGCCCGGCTCTGCGCGCCAACCCCGACCTGCTCAACCAGCTGCCACCTGGCATCAACCCGACTTACGCTGGCCCCTGCGACCTGAGTTGCCCGCCACCCTACTACGGCACTGTGGGAGTAGCGGGAGGCGGCTACCGTGGTAACAAGCGCCGCTACCTGGCCGATGGCCTGAGCACGACCAACGACGGACTTCTGGAAGCCTTTGCCCTGCAAAATCCTACGGGCCTGCTGGGCTGGGTGCACAACAAAACCCACTATTGGTACAATCTACCGCACGACCATAATGGCTTTTGCGACAGCTGCTCCTACAACCCCGGCCTTAAAACGGCACCGCACACCATTACCCCATTGCGCGGGCAGCAGCTCACCATCCGGCACCTCAAGCGGCGCGGCACCTACACCGTGCAGTGGTTCTACCCTTACCCCGGGACTGACATTGACGGCAATGGCCAAAATGACGACGGCGGCTTCATTCCCGCGCTGACGACTACCGTGCAGGCCCGAAACGGCCAACTGACAGTGCCCCTGCCGCCCCTCGTGGCGCTAGGCACCGACGGGCCTGCCTCAGCACCCGACTACGGCTTTGTGCTGACGCTGCTGCCGGACAAGTGAGCAAAGTCAGCCCTACTTTGCTACGCCACCACCTCGTAAATCTTCACCGGCTGGGCTTTATTCTTCAGCACCACTTCATCCACGTACTGGCACTGGAAGGACTCTTTCACCTGTAGAAACACGGCTTCGCTGATGATGACCTGCCCGGCTTTGGCGGCCGACTGCAGGCGCTGTGACATGTTCACCACGTCGCCGATAACAGTGTAGTCGAGGCGCTTGAGGGAGGCCGAGCCGATATTGCCGGATACGACTTCGCCGGTGTTCACGCCGATGCTTACTTCGGGGCGGAAGTCGAAGCCGGCGGGCAGGGGCGCTTTGCTTTCCTGCAGGGCCGTGCGGGCCGAAAGGGCGGCGTCGATGGCGCGGTCGAGATGGTGCTCGCCCCGGAACACGGCCATCACGGCATCACCCATAAACTTGTCGACGTGGCCGCCCTGGGCAATAAATTCCTTCACCACGAGGTCGAAGTAAGTGTTGAGCAGGCTCACGACGTCGGTGGCGGGCAGGGTCTCGGCCAGGTGAGTAAAACCGCAGATATCGAGAAAGACGACGGTGGCCTGCACGGTTTCGGAAGCCAGCAGGCGGTTTTCGAAGTCGGGCCGCGTCATGAAATTGAGCACGGTTTCGTCGACGTACATCTTCAGAATGTTGTTTTCCTGGATGGCGCGGATGGTGTCGCGCAGCTGGCGCACCTGCTCGGCGGTTTTCTCAATAGTGAGCTCCAGGTCGGCAAAGTCGACGGGCTTTACCACGAAGTCGAAAGCCCCGCGGTTCATGGCGGTGCGCAGGTTGCCGAGGTCGCCGTAGGCCGACACGATGACGGTTTTCATACCCGGATGCTCGGCGTGAGTGCGGGTGAGCAGCGTGAGGCCATCCATCACCGGCATGTTGATGTCGGAGAGAATGACGTCGGTATCGGGGTGCTCGATGATGCGGGCGAGGGCTTCCTGGCCGTTGGGGGCAAAGAGGAACTCGTATACATTCTCCCGGATTTTGCGCCGGAACTTCTGCTTAATCAGCAGCTCCAGGTCGGCTTCGTCGTCAACAACCAGGATTTTGGTTTTCATAGGAAAGCGGGCGCGGACAGAAAGGAATCAAACAAAAATACGCGGAAAAAGGCCGGGGCTGCGGGGCTGTGCAAGCGAACCAAGGAACGTCATGCAGAGCGTAGCGAAGCATCTTTACCGCGTAACTAATCCAATAAAAGGGGTTTACTATTGCGGTAAAGATGCTTCGCTACGCACTGCATGACGTGCTTTTGACCCCAATTCGCCCCTACGCCGGCAGCTGCTCCAGCTTCTGGCGCAGCACGGCAAAATCGAGGGGCTTGGTGAGAAAATCCGTCGCGCCCAGGTGCAGGGCCTGCTGACGGCTCTGCTCGTCGCCGTAGGCCGTAATCATCATCATGGAGGTGGGGGGCATGTGGCCTTCGGCCTTCACGTGGCCCAGCAGTTCCAGGCCGCTCATGCCGGGCATGTTGATGTCGGAGAGCACGAGCAGCACTTCGGAAGGCCGGGCGCGCAGGTATTCCAGGGCTTCCTCGCCCGAAAAGGCGAAGCTGAAGCTGAGCGCGCCGCTGCGGATTTCGCGGCGAAAACGCTGTTGAAACAGGTCGCGCACATCGGTTTCGTCGTCAACAACCAGAATTTGCATGAGGCGGGTTTGCAGAATAGTGAGGGAGGCGCAAAGGTAGGCCGGGCCAGGACTCAGGCCGGCAGCATAATCACAAACTCGGTGCCTTCGCCCTCGCGGCTGGCTACCGTGAGGGTGCCGCCGTGGCCAGTGGTCACCACATCGTGGCTCAGCGACAGGCCCAGGCCGGTGCCCTCGCCCACGGCCTTGGTAGTGAAGAAGGGCTGGAATATTTTAGCCTGCACCGCCGCACTCATGCCTATGCCATTGTCGCGGATGCTTACCTCGACCCCGCCCGGCACGGCCCGCGTGGTCACGGCCACTTCAGGGTAGTAAGGTTGGCCGGCGGGCAGCTGGCGCTGGCGCTGTTGCACGGCATATAAGGCATTGGTGAACAGATTGATGAACACGCGGCCCATATCGAGCGGCACCACCGACACGGCCGGCAGGGCTGGCGCAAAATCCGTAGTGAGCTGCACCTCGCAGTCCTTATCCTTCGTGCGGCTACCTTGGTGGGCCAGGCGCAGGCTGTCGCTCACCAGCGTGTTCAGGGTCACGGTTTCGCGCTGGCCGGTGCCGGTGCGCGAGTGTTCGAGCATGCCCTTGATAATGGACGTGGCCCGCTGCCCATGCTGGCTGATTTGCTGCAGGTTTTGCTTCAGCCCGGCCAGAATCTCGCCCTCCAGCCCGGCACTACGGGTTGGGTCGCGCGGCCCGCCGTTGATGCCGTCGACCAAGTCGGTGCTCACTTCGGCGAAGTTTTTCATGAAGTTGAGCGGGTTTTGCAGCTCGTGGGCAATGCCAGCCGTGAGCTCGCCCAAAAACGCCATTTTTTCGCGCTGCACCAGTTGGTCCTGGGCAATCTTGAGCTCGACCAGCGACTTTTCGAGGGCCTTGCGGGCGCGCTCCTGCTGGCGGCCGTGGCGGGCCAGCACAAAGGCCAGCACCAGCAGCGCCACCACCCCGCCCACTAGCCCAATGGTGCGGTAGCGCATGCGCAAGGCGGCCTGGCTGGCGGCGGCCTGCTGGGCACGCTGCTGCTCGTGGTCGTGCAGGCGCTGTAGCTGCATTACTTTTTCCTGCCCAAAAAGCGTATCCTTCATCACCAGCATCAGGCTTTGGTAGCGCAGGGCGCTGTCGGCCGGGCCGCGCTGCTTGAAATCCTGGGTGAGCAGGATGCTGGCATTGAGCACGCCGCGCAGAAAGCCGTTGGTGCGGCCCGCCTGGCAGCCCAGGCGACCATAATAGATGCTCGAATCGAGGCGACCGAGCTGCTGGTAGAGTTGGGCCAGCCCCACATAGGCGAAGTTGAGACTGCGCAGGTGGCCCACCTTCTTCGACTCGGCAATGCTCTGGCGGTAGTACGTGCGGGCCTGAGCCACCTCGCCCCGGCGGCGGGCCTCGTTGCCCAGGCCGTAGAGAATGTAGTTGGTGGGCGTGTGCAGCTGCCGGGCCAGGGCCAGCGCCCGGCCTTGGTAAAGCTGGGCCGAATCGAGTTGCCCGAACAGGTCGTAGGCCAGGCCGATGTTGCTCAGCTCGAGCACTACGCCGCCCTGGTCATGCAACTGCTCGTCGAGTCTAAGCGCCTGAAAATAATAGTCGAGGGCCGCGCGCCGGTCGCGCAGGTACACGTAGATGATGCCGATGCTGCGCAGGTTGCGGGCCAGCAGGGCGGGGTCGTGGCTGGCCCGGGCAATGCGCACCGACTGCTGGAACAGCTCCAGCGAGCGGGCCAAGTTGCTTTCGCGCAGGGCCGCACCCAGGCGATTTAGCGCCTCACCTTCGCCCCGGCGGTAGCCGATGCGGCGGGCCAGCACCAAGGCCTGCTGGGCATAGTGGGCGGCCGAGTCGGTGCGCTGCGTCCAAACCTGGTCGCTCACGTGGCACAGCAGCAGTACCCGGTCGTAGTCGGTCTGGGGCAAGGTGAGGAGGTGGCGCAGGCTGTCGAGCACCACCCGCGATACAGTGAGCGGAGCCGGCCCCGGCGGCCGCGCCGCTACCAGCTGCTGGCCCAAGCCCAACACCAGCAGCACCAGCGGCCCCCAAAGCAGCTTTAAGCGGCCAACTGAAGAGAAAAAACGACGCAACGACAAGGGCCTGTAATTGAAAGTAATAGGGGCCATACCGAAGCCCTCGATGCTGGCGTACACAAAGGTAGCACCTTCTGCCAGCGGGCGCTCCCGGGCAGGGCAGCAACCAGCAGGCAGCGGGTTAGTTTGCGCCGCAGTGCTCAGGCCCCGGGCGGCCCGGGCAGGATGATGGTGAACGTGGTGCCCTCGCCGGTGGGCTTGGTGGTGAAGAAGGGCTGAAAGATTTTCTGCCTCACGCTCTCGGCAATGCCGTTGCCGTTGTCGGCCACCCGATTTCCACCGCGCCCTCGCTCACCCGCCGGGTGCTGATGCGCACGGTCGGCGCGTAGCCGCTTTCGCCGCGCTGCTGGCGCTGGCGAATCAACTCCCGCTCGAATTCGGCCCGCGCGGCAAATAGGTTAAACACGAGCCGTCCCTGGGCCGGGGTGGTGCTGATGGTATCTGCGAGCAAAACCAGACCCACGCCGAGAAACCTCAGCCCGGCCACCATGTCCAGCAGATGCTTAAGCGAGCGGCCCAGCCGGTCGAGCTCGTAGCTGTAGGCCGTATCGCTGGGGCGCAAACTCGCTAACAAACGGCCCTGTCCCGGTCGCGTTTTGATGGCCCCGGAGGCTTTCTTCTGGAAAATGGTTTCGCACTCTGTCTTTTGTAAAGCGTCGAGCTGTAGTTCCAAATTTCTGGTCGCGGGTTGAGACGTGGGTATAGCCGATGTGCATGGCTCAAATACAGGTTGCTCGTTGCGAAAATATCCTTACCTGTACGTAGATTGCTGGTCAAGTTTTCTGAATCGATTCCACTGCCTCTGGCTAACGTTTCTACTATTTCACCCTGCCAGTTGACTTGTTCAGTAAACCGAGGTTTTTTGTGTGCTACCCCGAATTATTTACGCGCCCCAACCAAGCCCGAAATAAAAAAAACCGCCGGTATTACCGGCGGTTTTTTTCCAATTGTGCGCAGGAATTTATACCCACTTGTTATCGAGCGAAGCGCCGTTTACATCAATTTTATTGGCCGAGATAACAAGGCTCAACACCATTGATGCCTGTGTGTCGCCGCCGCGAGCGTCGAAGCTCTCGGTGTAGCCCACGCAGTAGGCTTCTTTGAAGGAAATCTCCTTCATTTTCGAATCCTGGTCACCGCGCTTGAACACGATTTTACCATCAGCCCGCTTATAAGGGTCCAGCATCCAGCTGATGAGCTTCACGCTATCAGTCGATACAATCGTCACCTTGATGGTGCCACCTTGTACTACGGATGAGGGACGACCTTTGTCGTCGGTGGTTTGGTTGAAGGAGTAGCCGCAGCTTACAACTTCACACTCTTCGCTGCCAGCAGCGTCGAAAACAGCACTAAATGAGGCCATAGGTAAAGGGGGTTTGTGGAAAAAAAAAGTGGAAGAAAACTTAAGCTTCTCTAAGTTGAGAGGCCCAAGGCAAAGTTAGTCAGCAAAATTTTAAGATGATATTATTTTAATATTATTTTATTAAAATAATATGGGCGCTTAAGTATTCTGCTGCAAGAGTCGAAAGATTATTGTTGCGCGTATTCAGCGCTCCAATCACGGCCGGGATTGTCCGGGTCGTCGCCTTTGGTGCCATCCAGCGAAACCAGGAAGGTTTTGGCCGGAAAGTAAGGCACCATGTGAATGTCAAGATTGATGCGGTCCTTTTGGTCGGGGTCGCGCTCGAATTTTTTGATGGAAAATTTCTCAATCAGTTTACCAGGACCAGCAATGCCATCGAGGAAACGCACAATCTGGTTCTGGATATCCATGCGCATGTTATGGTCCCAGTTTTCGAAGGCGCGCCGGTTGAGGAAATCAATCAGCACTTTCGTCACGTAATCGAATACGCGAACTACCGAATAGGTCTGCAAGCCAATATTATCGCCGTTGAATAGCGTTTTGGCCGAAAAAGCCATTACGCGGCCGTATTCGTTTACCATCGGCACCAAGCCGATTTTCTCCATATTCGAAATTTCGCTCTTGCGGAGTGGAAATTTCACGCCGTCGACTTCATTCAGGGTACCGTGCTTACGGCCGGCCGTTACCTGCGAAGCGAGCGTGGAGTAAATACGACCCGCCAGCGCCGACGACGGCGGGACGAACATATCTTCTTCCTCCCCAATTTCTTCAATTTTGCCCCGGCCTACCAACCAGTTGGCAGCCATCACCACGTTCGATTTGTAGGCATCGCCGCCCGTCAGGTTGGCTTCCTCAAACAGTTCGATAACGTCTTCGGGCGTGTCGTAATGCTCGAAATCGGTGACGAGCATTACTTTATTCTTATGGGCAATTTTGGCCCATTTATCCACTACTTTATTAGAGCCGAGGTAGCCGGGCACCACTAGCAGCGAATAGTTATCGCGCAGGTCGAGGCGGTCATAATTCTGTTCCAACTCATTGGATACCGCATCAACGAAGGTGGTATTATCCAAATCCTGCAACTGGTCCTTGTCGGCGTTGAGGATGGAAACGTTCTTGACCTCGTCCTGGTCGGTATTGCGAAAAAACAGGGCGACCGAGCGGTACGCCTGTTCCAGCTCATGGGTGGCTTCCACCGCCGTTTTCAAGTTGGATTTGAGCTGTTGCTCGTTGGCTTCGGCCTGTTGCGCACCTTTTTCCACGGCATCGGCCACGGTTTCGGATTCGCTCAGTAAAGAGTGCCATAGGGCCAGGCGCTTCTTTAGCTGTTTACGGTCATTCTTCTTGTTCTCCTCGGAGAGGAAGATTTTTTTCCGGGCTTTCTTTTCCGGGTTCAGGTTGGAAGCCCCGTCGATGGTTGTTTCGAGCAAATCGAACCCGCCTACTTTCAGCAGCGCCTGGGTGCTTTGTTCGAGACTGGGAGCGGCTCCCTCGCGGGTGCGGTAGTTATTAGTAGTGGCGTCTTGCTGGTCTAGTGCCATAGTAAAGAAGCGCTATAAATGCGGAAGGGGGTGGAAAGGTAGCGCGAACTTATTGTAATTCATCCATCATGGCTTGGATGGCCGCGAGAAAAGCCGCTTTAGTTTCGGGGTTTTCCAGCGCGGTTTTCAAAATCTTGTTCGATTTGAGCTGACGCAGGAGCTTTTGCAAGTCATCGGTTTCCGAGGCCAGACCCTGTAGAAAATTGCTCTGGCTGATGATACCCTTTTTGCCGAAATCACCCAGTGAGGCAAAATGCAGCTTTTCTGATACAGACGCGCCCTGAGCGTCTTCAAACTCGACTGCCACCTCAGGTTTGAAGTGCGCAAAAACGGCTTCGGGGGTTTTAAGCCCTTCCACTACTACAGGCCGCAGGGGCGTACTGGTAGTGAGCTTTTGCACGAGCAGTGTGCGGTTGAGGGGGATGTCCGAGATGGCTTCGGAGGAGTTGTCGAGCTTGCGCTCCTGGCCGCCAATTCCGTAAGAATACATAGGGGGGAGGGATGGTAGGGCCGCTGAACGCTGGAAAGTGCGTTTCAGCCAGCCAATGAAGGCATTCATTTGAGGACCTTTCTTGCTACGTTACGACCGGGCAAGAGTAAAAGTTGGGCTAATGTAAGATAAATCTGTCAGCTAGCCGATAATCGGATATACTGCCATAGCCTGAATTGCCATGCAGCACCGGCAGTTTTGGCGCGTGATGCTCCCCTGGGCCAAGTCTGAGCGCCTCGTTCTAGCTTTACGCGCTGCAAGCTTCATTAAGTTTCTCTTTCCACTTCCTACTCCGATTTGCCTCTATGGCCTATTCCGACAACCTGAAGCGCAGCCTGCATATTGCGCAGGCCGTGGCGCATGAATACCGCCAGCAGCACTACGCGGCCCCGCACCTGCTTACTGCCCTGCTGCACAATGAGATTGGCCTGGCCTCGTGGCTGGGGGCCGTGCTCGACAAAGATATTCACTACCTGCGCGAGTGGGCTGAGGTGCGGCTCGAAGACCAGCCCAAAGCGGCCCGCCCCCCGGAAATGCCCACGCCCGATGCCGGCGTGCAGCAGGTGCTGGAAATGGCCGACCTGGTG
>JALYUI010000423.1 GCA_030853845.1 Bacteroidota bacterium
AGCCCCGCCAGCGTGGGCACCGGGCTCGAGCTGCGCATTCCGCTGGCGGCCCTGGGCACAACGGCCAACGGCGGCGGCATCAAGGTTAGTGTTTTCGGCAACGGAGCCTCCCACGACTACGTGTCGAACCAGGCTTTGGGCTCTTTCCCCTACGGCACGGGCAACCTGGGCGATGGCACGGGCGGCTACAGCGGGGGCACTACCCCAGTGAGTAGAGTTGACTTCACCGCCTACGCGGGCAACCAGTACGTGACCGTGGCCAACGGAGGCCTGGCTACGGCGAGCGCCCGCGCGGGAGCTCAGGTCAGCATCGCCCCAAACCCGGCGCAGGCGCGCTTCATGGTGCAGCTGCCGGCCGTTACCTCGGCCGAAGCCACGCGCCTGACGCTCTACAACAGCCTCGGCCAGGTGGTGCGCCAGCTGAGCGCGCCGGCTTCGGCCAGCTCGTCGAGTGTAGCCGTAGAGGCTGCCGGCCTGGCCGGGGGCGTGTATGTGCTGCGCGTGCAGGCGGGCACCGAGGTGCTGGCTACCCAGCGCGTCGTGCTTGAGTAAGCAGTAAGCAGCGGGGCTGGCTGCCAGCCGGCCCACTAGTTAGGGTGTAGCGGCGCATCTTTGCGCTGCTGCACCCTTTTTTGTGCGCGTCACTTTTTTTGCTCTTTGCGTGGATATTCTTATTCTCAACGGCCCCAACCTCAACCTGCTCGGCCGCCGCGAGCCCGGCATCTACGGCAACCGCTCGTTCGACGACTTTTTCCCCGAGCTCGAAGAAGCCTTTCCGAAGCTCAAGCTCAGCCAGTTTCAGAGCAACCACGAGGGCGTACTCATCGACAAGCTGCACGAGGTAGGCTTCTCGCACCACGGCATCGTGCTCAACGCCGGCGGCTATACTCACACCAGCGTGGCCCTGGCCGATGCCGTGGCCGCCATCAATTCGCCCGTGGTGGAGGTGCACCTGAGCAACCTGCATGCCCGCGAGGATTTCCGCCAGAAAAGCCTGCTGGGCCGCAACTGCGTGGGCAGCATCAGCGGCTTCGGCCTTGGAAGCTACCAGTTGGCGGTGCAGTGGTTCGTGAACCAGCAGCCCAAGCGCGTGGGGTTTAAAGTCTGATGGAGCTGACCGGCGGCCGATAAAAATTCTCGACAGCCCTTAGGAAGGAGGTGACAAGCGCAGGTGCGGGCCGCCGGAGCGCTTGGAACATGGTGACGCAGGCAGATGCGGGCCGCCGGAGCTAGTGGAACACGCTGACGGAGCCAGTGGGGAGTCCCCGGAGCTTCTGCCTTGCCCGGACACGAACAATTGCGGCCAAAACCTGTCGTTGGGGGTTTGCCTAGCCGCTACCTTTGTGGCGGCGGCACCTTATCCCCTAGCCTTCCCTCCTCATGTATACTTTCAATCCCGGTCCATCGGCCGTTTATCCGGCCGTGCGCCAATACCTCACCGATGCCTTTGACGAGGGTTTCCTCTCGGCCGGGCATCGCTCCGAAAAGGTTATCGCCCTGGTACGCCAGACCGTCACCGACCTCAAAACCAAGCTTAACGTGCCGCAGGACTACACCGTCCTGCTCACCGGCTCGGCCACCGAGTGCTGGGAAATCCTCACTCAGAGCCTCACCCCGCTCCGCTCGTTTCACCTCTACAACGGCGACTTCGGCGAGAAGTGGTTTAAGTATGCCCAGGCGCTGCGCCCCGAAACCACGGGGCTTAAATTCGGCCTCGACGAGCTACCCGACGTGGCCAGCCTGCCCTTCGGCCCCGACGACACCGACCTGGTCTGCATCACCCAGAACGAAACCAGCACCGCCACCCAGCTGCGCGAGGGCTTCATTCTCAACCTCTACAACCGCCTCGGCGGGGCGCTGCTGGCCGTGGATGCCACCTCCTCGCTGGCCGGCCTCAACCTGAAGTATATCAAGGCCGACATCTGGTTTGGCTCGGTGCAGAAGTGCTTTGGCTTGCCCGCCGGGCTGGGCGTCCTGATTCTGTCGCCCCGCGCCGTGGCCCAGGCCAAGGCCGTGAACGACCGCGCCCACTACAACGGCCTGCCCGCCATGCTCTCGCAGATGCTGAACTACCAGACCAATTTCACGCCCAACGTGCTGGGCATCTACCTGCTCAGCCGGGTGCTGGCCGAGCGCGAGCCCATCAAAGCGGTGCACCAGCACCTGGCCGACCGCGCCCAGAAGCTCTACGACTTCTTCGACCAGGCCACCGTGCTCAAGCCCTTCGTGCACAATCCCGAAACCCGCAGCACCACCGTCATCGGCCTGGCCGGCGAGGCCGCCATCATCGAGGAAATCAAAGCCAAAGCCAAAGAAGCCGGCTTGCAGCTGGGCAGCGGCTATGGCCCGCTCAAAAGCACTACCATCCGCATCGCCAACTTCCCCGCCGTGCCCGATGCCGCAATGGAGGCGCTGGTGCAGTTTTTTGTGCGCGAGTACCCGGGCTGATTTGAATTAATAATTAAAAATGAAGAATTAAAAATGAGCATCTGCCGCGATTATCCGTGCTTTTTCAATTCTTAATTCTCAATTTTTAATTGAACCCATGCTCAACCTCCAGCAAATATTCTCCGTCACGCTCACGCTCTTCGCCGTGATTGACATCATCGGCTCCATCCCGATTATCATTCAAATCCGGCAGCGCGAAGGACAGATTAAGGCCGAACTGGCCACCATCGTGGCCGGCTGCCTGATGGTGGCATTCCTGTTTCTGGGCCAGAGCATCCTGCGCCTGTTTGGGGTCGATAACGAAAGCTTTGCGCTGGCGGGCGCGGTCATTATCTTCCTCATCGGGCTGGAAATGATTCTGGGCATTCAGCTTTTCCACTCCGACCTCACGGCCAGTACCGGCTCCATTGTGCCGCTGGCATTTCCGCTCATCACCGGGGCCGGCACCATGACCACGCTGCTCTCGCTGCGCGCCGCCTACACCCTGCCCAACATCCTGGTCGGCATCTTGCTCAACCTCGTGTTCGTCTACGGCGTGCTCAAAACCAGCCCCTGGATTGAGCGCAAGCTTGGCAAAGCCGGCGAAGACGTGCTCCGCCGCGTGTTCGGCGTCATCCTGCTAGCCATCGCTATTAAGCTGTTTAAAGCAAATTTTTAATACGCTGAAACGTCATGCTGAGCTTGCCGAAGCATCTCTACCGCAATAGTAAACGAATTACTTGCGCGGTAGAGATGC
>JALYUI010000290.1 GCA_030853845.1 Bacteroidota bacterium
GCGACGTGGTCGTGCTCGACAACCTGCCGGCCCACAAGGTGGCCGGGCTGGCCGGATTGGTCGAAGCCCATGGAGCTCGCCTGCTGTACTTGCCGCCCTACTCGCCCGACTTCAACCACATTGAGCTGGCCTTCAGCAAACTCAAAACCTGGCTGCGCACGGCCCAGGCCCGTACCCGCGAAGCGCTGGAAAGCGTCATTCAGGCCACCACCGACTGGATAAGCGCGCAGGATGCGCAAAACTGGTTTGACCATTGTGGTTACCACGTACACTAACTTGAAATCCGCTCTAGTTGGACAAGACCGTCTTCCAGTATTCGCTGCCAACGCCGCTTTCTTTTGTCGTTGCTCAAACTAACCCCGTCGCCGTTGCAAGCACGCGCACCGCTTTACGAGAGAATGCAGTATCAAAATCGGTGAAAGCCCGCTACTCCACGGCACCGTTTCTGCTGCTTTGGATGGGCCCTGTTGACCCCGATGCCCCTGAGCTCGTTTGACGAAAGGACCAGTGCTGAAGTCAAACAATTGCCTTAAATTAAAACAGGAGAGCTGTCCATCCTATCCTCAACGCGCTGGGTTAGTCGGTGGTCGGACGACCTATTCAGTGAAACGCGCTCCTCGTTGGGTAGATTGACTGCTTAGGCTTGAGTGAACACGACAGTCTGCACCCCTCGTTTGCTTTAGAAAGACTTAATCAGCACAACGCAAAGCCCATTCTGTTCTATTTGGAAAGATGTACCTGGAATCCATGCAAAAAATCACTTGGAGAGGCGCGAGAATCGGGCTTCAAAAGGAGCGCACGGCCAATGCGAAAAAAACAAGGTCGGCAACAAGCCTCCCAGTTAACCTTTGTTAACTGTCAGCAGACCTCATCAAACCGGTGAGCTTGTAGCCAGCTGCGAGAGAAGACGGTCACCGCAAAGCTGTTCAACGGCTGTATCCTGTACATTAGTGGTACAGTCCCCACTACTCCATTATTTCTGGGCAGCCAGCTAGCGCAAGCTGGGTCCTGCTCCCTCCCCTGCTTATGAGTGCTTCTCACCCGGGAGCTTCCCCGACAGCCCAGGCAAAAAAACAAGCATTACAGGACCACATCCTGGCGCTCATCCAACCCCACCGACTAGCCGGCGTGGCAGTGGCCATGGGCGTGGGCAAAACCCTTATCGGCCTGCGGGATATGGCGCGCCTCCTCCCCGACTACCTACCGGCCGAGCCTGGGACCACGCCGTTTTTGGTCGCTGCCCCCACCCAGGCCATTCTAGACTCTTGGCCACAGGAAGCCCGCAAGTTCGGGCTCTCGCACCTGCTTGACGCCATCACGTTTACCACCTACCGCTCACTGAGCAAAGTGTTGGACCAGGGCCATTACCACAAGCTCTACCTCGACGAGTGCCACGCCCTGAAGGACTCGCACGAGCCGGGCCTGAAAGCCCATGTGAAGCGCAAGCAACGCATCCTGGGCCTGACCGGTACGCCCCCCGCCCAGTCGGACTCGGAAAAAGGCCGGCTGGTGGCCACCTACTGCCCGATGCAGGTGGACTACACCACCGACGAGGCGGTGCTGGCCGGCCTGCTCAACGACTACCGCCTGGTCGTGCACCGCCTGCCCCTGAGTCCGGTGCGGGACTACGTGCTCACCTTCAAGTCCGGCAAGCAGTTCACCACCAGCGAGCGCGAAAACTACCAGTACTGGAGCACTAGGCTGGCCAATGCTGCCCAGGATGCACTGCCCGTGGAAACGCTGCGGCTGCTACGCATGCAGGGCCTGATGCATTACCCGAGCAAGGGCCGCTACATGGCGCATCTGGCGAGTCAGTTTGCGGAGAAGGTGCTGCTCTTTACCTGCAACCAGCAGCAAGCCGAGGAGCAGGCCGCGCACACCTACCATTCCAAGAACAAGAACAGTCAGGCCAACCTGGATAAGTTCAACGCGGGCCGCATCCAGCGCCTGGCCTGCGTGGCGCAACTCTCGGAGGGGGTCAACATCCCCAACCTGCGCGTCGGCATCATCTGGCACGCCTTCGGCAACGAGCGGAAGGCAACGCAGCGCATCGGCCGGCTGCTGCGTCTCAACCCCACAGAAACGGCCACGGTGCACCTGCTCATGTACCAGAACACGGTGGATGAGCACTGGGTGGAGCAGGCCCTGGCCGCCTTTGACCCCACCAAAATCAGCTACGTGGACGCCGACAATATCCTTCCTACGCTGGATGCGGTATGAACTTCTTAAATGAAGGTGGTTTGACTCCGTGTTGTTTGAGTAATGGCCTCGGTTAAAAGTTTGGTCCAAAGATTAATCGGCGAACTTATTGGCAGCCTCTTTTTACACGGGCGTAGACACTAACAGCACATTCTCACAAAAAAGAATCTGTATTGAGCGCATTCAGGGGACTATTTGCAAGGGCGAAGTATAGTTCTCCCATCGCACGAGCAATGTTATCTGTACCAAATGGGTCTATTTTTCGCCCGATTCGCCAGATGAGAAATACTCAGCCAAGTTGTACAGTTATAAGGAGGTTTCACTGGACAAACCGGCCCCAGTAAGCTCTGAACGCAATATTTTAGCAGGTAACTGCCCAGTTTGCAAGCACTTCGCTTAACTTCTGTACCAAACTTTTAACCGAGGCCGTTTTTCTCTATTTGTTTAACAACACTCAATCCACCACAAACCAAAACGAGCGTACCACCCTGGCCCGCTCGTTTCGGCTGCCCCGCAACGCCGCAACGCCGCCGGGGCCTCTCCAATAGCGCCGAACCGCTCGCACGGCCCGGACTTTTTAGTGCCGGGCCGCTTGCGCGAACCCGGGCTTTTTTCCTTCCGCCACCGACACCAACCGGTTCAGGCGCTGCCCATCCGCAGCAAAGGGCCTGGCCCCGAGCGCGCCAGTACCGCCAGCGCCTGAATAGCCGCCCGCGCCCGGGTTTTCACCGTGGCCACAGGGATGCCGAGTTCTTCGGCGGCCTCGACCTGCGTGCAGCCGCCGAAGTACAGCAGGTCAATGACTTCGCGCTGTCGGGGCTTGAGCTGCCCGGCCAGCTCCCGCACCCCAATGTGTTCGGGTATGAAGGAGGCCGGCGCGGGGACCCGCGCCGCGCCCGCCCCTTCCAGCGATTGGTTTTGGCGATGAAACCGGTAGCGGGGGCTGCGCAGCACATCCACGGCGTGGTTGGAGCACACGCGCGCCAGCCAGGTGAAGAGCCGGCCCCGCTCGGCATCGTAGCTATCGATGTAAAGCCAAACTTTGAGCCAGGCTTCCTGCAGTACATCCTCCGCGAGGGCCTCGTCACGCACCAGGCGCAACACCACGGCCAACAGGTTTTTGGCGTATCGCGCGTGCAACAAGCGCAGGGCTTGCTCGTCGCGCGCTAACAGGCGCTCAATCAGCAGGCTTTCGTCAGGGGCCGCCTCACGCAGCATGGACACGGGACTCATGGGATGCAAAGTGGGGGGTGAGGGACGCCTCCCGGCGTAGCGCATGGCCTTCGGCAGGACCGGAAAAACCACAGGACAGGCGCGGCGCACTCAGCTGCGGCAGCGGTTGGCAGGGAACCGCCATCTCGTTCACCGCCTGCGCCTGCCACCGGGCCACGTCGGCGAGCGTGTACTTGGTCCATACCCCTTCTCGCAGGCAGCCCAGGCACGAGCAGAATAATAACAGAACCAACAAAACCATACGTAGCGGCACTTGGATAATGATAAGATTAATAAACAGTTGAATCAGGGCAGCCTTTTGCGCTCAAACTGCAGGTCGCCGCTGAGCGACTCGTGCTTGAGAATAGATTCGTGTACCACGCGGGCTTGCCGGCCGGTCTGGTCGGCTTTTTGGAAAAACAGCTCCGCTACCGCCGTTTGCAGCGTTTCCGTGAAGTGCATGCCGAGGTTGTAGAGCAGCATCTTGGTTTCTTCCAGCCCGCGCATGGCTTGGTAGAGCATGCTTTCGACCGATTCCGTGACCTCACTGAGTAAGGCGCTGACGGTGTAGGCGTGCCCGGTGTGGCAGCGGTAGCGAATCAATTTGCCCTCAATGAGCTGGGTTAGGGCCCCGTGACAATCGGGGCAGGTAAAAGGCGTGAGCTGGCCCTTGTCAATGATGCCCAGCTCAAAGCCCCCGCCCTGCTTGGCGATGGTGAGCTCGATTTTGAGCAGGTCCAGCTCGGCGGCGGGCAGCCGGGTTTTGGCGGGGGCGCGCTCCTGCATCAGGCGCACCAGCAGCGGGCCCAGCTCGGCCAGGGGCACCACGTAGTCGGCCGCCACGAATTCCAGGGCGTTGGTGGGCATCGACGGTTGCTCGGCGTCGCGGGGTTCCTGCACCACGGCCAGCCCGCCCATGCGCTGCACGCTCCACAGGCCGGAGGTGCCGTCGTCGAGGTAACCCGTGAGCACAACGCCGATGACGCGGGGGCCGTAGGTGTACGCGGCCGAGCGGAACAGCGCGTCGATGGACGGCCGGAAGCGGTTTTCCTTCGGGCCCCGCGTCACCAGCACCCGGTCGTCTTCGAGCAGCAGGTGGTGGTCGGGCCGGGCCACGTAAATCACGCCCGCCGTCACCACTTCCCCGTTCTCCGGGTGCCGGGCGGGCAGGGCCGACACCGAGCTGAGCAGCTGCGGCAGGATGCTCGGCGAATCGGCCGGCACGTGCATCACCACAAAAATGGGGGCCGGAAAATCAGCCAGCAGCGCTTTTGCCAGCTCCATCAGGGCCGCCACCCCGCCGGTCGAAGCACCGATGACGACGATGTCGCGGTACGACTTATTCGTTTTAGCGGGCGTAGTCATAGGCGTTTTTTAGAATGAAGTCGCACGGTCTAACTTCAGGATGACAGGGGCGGCCACGCTTACTCGTTTAAGATGAAATAGGGCATCCAGTTCCAGCAGCAGCAAGCAACGGTATAGTCCCGGATGGATGTTGCACAACCACAAACAGGTCCCCCGTTGACGGATTTGCAGCAGCTGTGCCACGAAGCGGCACACCCCCAGCGGGTGCGGCAGCAGGAGGGCACCACAGTCAACCAGCAGGTGGGGCGGCGGCGCAACCAGTAGCACGGCTAGCTGCTTCGCCGTTAAGTCGGCCAGGTTCACGGGTGTTAGCGTGGGGGTGGCGGCCGTTTCGCCTGGCAAGGCAGGGGAGTATACGGACATAGGGAATAGGGGAAAGCACCGGACGAACCACCAAAATGGCGGGTCACGGCCGGGATGCATCGTAAAAAACCAATAGGCATACTTTCGGCCGTCCCAACCTGATGCTACCAGCTTGTCTACCACTGATACAAAAGAACGGGCCCACACCCTAGCTGGCCACCGCATATGTACCCGATTCGCCGGGGTAGATACTAGTTTCTATCACCGTATAAATACGGGGACGCCCTGCCCCGGCCCAAACGCCAAGAAGCCGGGCGCGGAGTTGAATTAGCCATCCCATTCCCGGCTATCCCATCCGAGGACCATGCGCTTTAGTGCTGCAGCAGTCCCCGTTCCATGGCGTATTTCACCAGCGCCGGGGTATTGCGGACGCCGGTTTTTTCCAGCAGGCTCTGGCGGTGCGATTCCACCGTGCGCCGGCTGGTAAAGAGTTGGTCGGCGATTTCCTGGTTCGTGAGCCCCGTGGCCACCAGCTGCAGGATTTCCCGCTCCCGGTGCGTCAGGGCCACACCAGGGCCTGTGCCCGGGGCCGGGTTACGGGACTCCTGGAGCAGCATTTTTCTAACACGCCCAAGCCGATTTCCGAGCACAGAAACCGCTTGCCCGAAGCCACGCCCTGGAGCGCCGCGACCACCTCGTATTTATCCGCGCTCTTGAGCACGTAGCCGTGGGCCCCGGCCGCCAGGGCTTCGCCAATGGTGCGCTCGTGGGTCATCATCGAGAGCAGCAGGATGCGCAGGTGCGGGTACTCGGCCCGCA
>JALYUI010000434.1 GCA_030853845.1 Bacteroidota bacterium
CACCTACCTCGTGCAGCTGACCAACGCCGGCAGCCAGGTGCAGGCCCGCTTCATGGTGCCATAAACAAGACACCTCTTCGCACCCGCAGGAGCGAGTACCTGCGGGTACTTCCATCGCATCTAAGCCCCTTTTTTTCATTTTTTAAACCCTGATTTTTCAATCAACTATTTTTTTGCCCGGGCACGCTGGTGCCCACAGAGCTTGCCGGCCTTCCGGGCGGTTTTTTGTCAGTTTTTTTTCACCACACTCAATTCCCACAGTTATGAAAAAGCTTGCCAGACCTCTGTTCTCCCTGCTGGCCGCTGGCCTGGCGTTGCTGCCAGCCACCGCCTTCCACCCCGCCAGCGTCGCCGCCAATGAGGTGGTGAGCGTGTGGCTGACCACCGGCGACCAAAGCAAGCTGCTCCAGCAGCAGGCCAACGTCAGTTTCGGCAGCGGCGCGCCCGCGACCGGCACCACCATTACGGTGGATGAAAACACGACTTACCAGACGATGGACGGCTTCGGCGCGGCCATGACCGGCTCGGCGGCTTACGTGCTGAACCACGATATGAGCGCCAGCCAGCGCGACGCGCTGCTGACGGAGTTGTTTGGCCCCAGCGGCATTCACCTGAGCTTTATGCGCCACAGCATTGGGGCATCGGACTTTTCGCCGCCCACGCCCGGTGATTTCACCTACGACGACCGGCCCGCCGGCCAGACCGATACCGGCCTGAGTGCCTTTTCCATAGCAAACGACTTGACGGACGTGGTGCCCATGCTGAAAGCCGCCCTGGCCAAAAACAGCGGCCTGAAAATTCTGGGCACCCCGTGGAGTGCCCCGGCCTGGATGAAAACCAACGGCAGCCTGCGCAACGGCGGCAGCCTGAATACGGCCTACTACTCGGCCTACGCCAACTACTTTGTGAAGTACGTGCAGGCGTTTGCCGCCCAGCAAGTGCCGATATACGCGGTGACTTTGCAGAATGAGCCACTGTACGCGGCCGGGTACATGTCGATGTCGATGCAGCCCAACGAGGAAGCGGCGTTTCTGAAGGTTATCGGGCCGGCATTTCAGTCGGCGGGGCTGGCCACCAAGCTCATCGTGTACGACCACAACTGGGACCAGCCCTCGTACCCACAAACGATATTCGCCGATGCGGCGGCGGCCCAATACGCGGCCGGCACCGCCTGGCACGGCTACTCCGACCCGAGCGGCATCAGCAACCAGACCGCCGTGCACAACGCCTACCCCACCAAGGATACCTGGTTCACGGAAATTACGGGCAACGCCAACGGGGCCTTCGCCGGGGATTTGAAGTGGCACATGTCGAACATCATCATTGGCACGACGCGCAACTGGGCCAAGGGTGCCCTGGAATGGAACCTCGCTCTCGACCAGAACAGCGGCCCGGTGAACGGCGGCTATAACAACGGCCGGGGCGTAGTCACCATCAACAGCAGCACCGGGGCCGTGACGCGCAACGAGGAATACTACGCTTTGGGCCACGCCAGCAAATTCGTGGACCAGGGTGCTGTGCGCATCGCCTCCAACTCGGTGGCCGGCGGCATCGAAAACGTAGCCTTCCGCAACCCCGACGGCTCCAAGGTGCTGGTGGCGCTCAACAACAGCGCGGCCGATATCACCTTCAAGGTGCAGTGGGGCTCGCAGTCGTTCAACTACACCCTGACGGCGGGGTCGGTAGCCACCTACAAGTGGGGCGGCACCGTCACCACCACGCCGACCGTAACCACTTCGGGCACGCTGTCGGCCTTCAGCACCACCACCGGCACCCCCTCGGCGGTGCAGAGCTACAGCGTGAGCGGCGTGAACCTGAGCAGCGCTTTGACGGTTGGCCCGCTGACCGGCTACCAGTTTTCGAGCAACGGCGGCGGCTCATACGCGGCTTCGCTCAGCCTCACGCCCAGCAATGGCACGGTGGGCAACACCACCATCTCGGTGCGCCTGACGGGCGCTACGGCCGGCACCTACAACGGCAACATTGCCAACGCCAGCACGGGCGCGACCACCGGCAACGTGGCCGCCAGCGGCACGGTCAGCGCGCCGGCTCCGACTATCGTTACTTCGGGCTCGCTCTCAGCTTTTAGCACCAACACGGGCTCCCCCTCGGCCGCCCAGACTTACACCGTCAGCGGTAGCACGCTCAGCAGCGCCCTGACAGTTGGCCCGCTGGCCGGCTACGAGTTTTCGAGCAACGGCGGTTCGTCGTATGCGGCCTCGCTGAGCCTGGCCCCGAGCGGGGGCACAGTGGGCAACACCACCATTTCGGTGCGCCTGACGGGTGCCACGGCTGGCTCTTACAATGGCAATATTGCCAACGCCAGCACCGGCGCGACCACCAAGAACGTAGCCGCCAGCGGCACGGTCAGCACACCGGCTCCGACCATTACTACTTCGGGTAGCCTGTCGGCTTTCAGCACCGTCACGGGCACGCCCTCGGCAGCTCAGACCTACACGGTTAGCGGCACGACCTTGAGCAGCGCCCTGACGGTGGGTCCGCTGACCGGCTACCAGTTTTCGAGCAACGGCGGTTCCAGCTACGCGGCCTCGCTGAGCCTGACTCCGAGCGGGGGTACAGTGGGCAATACCACCATTTCGGTGCGCCTGACGGGCGCTACGGCCGGCACTTACAACGGCAACATTGCCAACGCCAGCACCGGCGCGACCACCCGCAATGTGGCGGCCAGCGGCACCGTGAACACGCCGTCGAATACGTCCGGCATTACCAGCGGCCACATTTACAAGGTGATTTCGCAGAACAGCGGCAAGGCGTTGGATGTGAAGGATGTATCGACGGCCGACGGGGCCAGCCTGCAGCAGTGGACCTACGGCGGCGGCAGCAACCAGAAATGGCGCGTCGAGGACGTGGGCGGCGGCTACTACCGTTTCACCAGCCTCAACAGCGGCAAGGCAATGGAAGTGGCCGGCAGCTCGACCGCCAACGGGGCCACAGTGCAGCAGTGGACCTGGGGCGGCGGCGACAACCAGCGCTGGAGCCTCACCTTGCAACCCGACGGCTCGTACCAGGTGCTGAACAAGCTGAGCGGCAAAGCCCTGGACGTGCGCGACATGTCGACCTCCGACGGCGCGGGCATTCAGCAATGG
>JALYUI010000448.1 GCA_030853845.1 Bacteroidota bacterium
AGGGTGGCGTGTAGGGTGGGCAGGGGCTGCCCCAGCAGCCCGGCCACCGCCGCTTCGCCGCCCAGCAGCAGTAGGGCGGCCGTGTTCAGCGTGAGTACCTCTCCCGTTGGGCTCAGCACCACGTGCGGCGTGGGCAGCGCGCTGAATAGTAGCTGGAAATCGAGGTCGGGGGGGGCGGGGGCAAGCATACGGGGCAGTACGGAAGGAGCCAGCCGCTGGCTGGCCAAGCGTGGTGGGCCGCGCTTGAATTTTCAAAGATAGTCGAGTTGCGGACCTCGCCGCGCCCGCCGCAAAAAGCCCCGGCCGAATACTCGGCCGGGGCGGGGCAAGGGGGCTTTTTCGCCTGCCAACGGATTACAGCGGGCTCTTCAGCTCTTTGGCAAACTCGCGCCGCACGTGCTCAACCTTGTGAGCCGACACGTTGGTGATATAAGGGTTTTCGGGGTGCAGGCGGTAGTAGCCCTGGTGGTAGTCTTCGGCCGGCCAGAACTTCTGGAGCGGCAGCACCTGCGTCACGATTTTGCCCGAATATTCCTTCGAGGCATTCACGCGGGCAATGGTGGCTTCGAGGGTTTTCTGCTCCTCGGGCGTGCGGTAGAAGGCGGCCGAGCGGTACTCCGGCCCGGTGTCAGGCCCCTGGCGGTTGAGTTGGGTAGGGTCGTGCGAAGCCATGAAGAAGATGTCGGCCAGCTTCTGGTAGCTTATCACTTTAGGGTCGTAGTAAATCTGGACGGTTTCGGTGTGGCCGGTGTTCTGGTCGGCTACTTCCTCGTAGGTGGGGTTGGCCTTCGTGCCGCCGGCATAGCCGCTCACCACCTGCTTCACACCCTTTATTTCCTCAAAAACTTCCTCCTGGGCCCAGAAGCAGCCGCCGGCAAAAGTGGCTACGGCCAGCCCGCTCAAGTTGGCCGGGGCGAAGCCGGTTGTGGAGCGGGGCGGGTTCTGAGCCTCGGCCGGCTGCGGCGAGCTACAGGCAAAAAGCAGGGCCAGGGTACTGAGGCTGGCCAGGATGGGCACGCGGTTTTTCATAATGCAGGCTGAAGTTGGAAAACGATAATTGAAAGAAATGAGAGCCTCCGCTGCGGAGCCGCCCCGATAGACGGTAGCCCGGGCCGGGCCTTACACCCGCTCGCCCCGGCTTCATATACGGGTGCGGTGCCCGTCCGGCCTTCGCGGGGGTGGGCACCGCACCCGTAGCCAACTCCGCTACAGCCTGCTTTTACTACGTATTTACCGCAAAACGGCAATATCGAATCCGAACAAATAAGCTCGATTTCCAGGGGTGAGAAAAAAAAAATTGTTAATACCCATCCTCAGGTCGGTATTTCGCGTAATGGCCCGAATGTTATCCGGATTGCTTATTATATGTCGCTACAAACCTTACTCGAAGACTCCACTATTACCATCGCCTACGACCATCTCAACGAGTGGCTGTACGCCGACTGGCACGGCGACCAGAACCTGGCCAGCGTGCAGAACGGGGCCGGCGAAATCCTGCGCCTGCTCGTTCAGCAGCGCTGCGAGAAGGTGCTGAACGATAACACGCACGTAACTAGCATGTGGAGTGAGGCCGCCGAATGGGGCGGCAAGGAGTGGTTTCCGGCCATCACGGCGGCCGGCCTGCGCTATTTCGCCTGGGTGTATTCGCCCAACGTCTACAGCCGCCTATCCACCGACCTCACCCTGCAATTCACTACCGGCAACGCCGTTATTGCCACCTTCGACGACATTGAGACGGCCAAAGCCTGGCTGGCCCAGGTGTAGTTGGGGCAGCGGGTAGAGCAGAACAAAAAAACAGAACGTCATGCTGCACTGCGTGCAGCATGACGTTCTGTTTTAACCGGTTATGTTAACCGGGCGAAACGGCCCTGCCTCAGGCCTGCTTGGCAAACTGCACGTTGATGACCAGTTTCACGTCGTCGCCCAGCACGATGGCGCCGGCCTCGGTGATGCCGCCCCAAGTGAGGCCGAAATCCTTGCGGTTGATTTTGCCGCTCACCTCGAAGCCGGCCTTGTGGTTGCCGTAGAAATCGACGGCCGAGCCGCCGTATTCGGCCTCCAGGGTCACGGATTTGGTTACGTCTTTCATCGTGAGGTCGCCGGTGAGGCGGTAGGCGTCGCCGGCTTTCACCATCGAAGTCGACTTAAAGGTGATGTGCGGGAACTTGGCCGCGTCGAAAAACTCCTCGCCCTTCACGTGGCCGTCGCGCATCTCGTTGTTGGTATCGATGCTGTCCACGTCGAGCGAAAATTCCACCTGGGCATTGTCGAAGCTGTCGCCCTGTGACTCCATCGAGCCCTGGAAGGTTTTGAACGAGCCGGTGACGGTGGAAATAACGAGGTGCTTAATCTTGAACTGCACTTCGGAGTGCATCGGGTCGAGCGTCCATTTGGTGACGGCGGCGGTGGTGGTTTCAGACATGGCGGTTGGGGGTTATGAGGTTGGAGTTGACTACAAAGATAAACGATGTTGCTACATAAAATGTTGCTACATTAATTATTTTTTTGTCCTTGCTCCCTACGGCTGCATTTCCCTCATTTCCCGCGCGTGGGCGATGGTTGAAGCGTGGTGAGGCTGCCGATGCGGACGGGCTGGCCGCTGTCGATGCTGTGGCGGGCGGCAATGCCCACCAGGCAGGCCATGGCCCCGTCGCGGGTGCCGGCGGCCTGCCGCCAGGGGTCCTGGCCGTCGGGGGCGAAAATCTGCCGACGTAGGCGTACGTCACCGCCGCCGTGGCCTTCCTCGTTGTTGGGAATACGAATGATTTCGCGCTTGCCGAAGTTGGTGGTCAGCTGGATTTCGTCGAAGGCATCTTCTTCCCAAGGCTGCTTTTCCTTAATCCAGGCTTCGAGCCGGCCCTGGGTGCCGTTGAAGGCAATGCGGTAGCCCTCGTAGGGCGAGTGCGTGGTGAGTGAGTAGCTGACCTGCACGTTGTTGGCGTACTTAATCTGCACGGCCATCTTGTCGAAAATATCGATGTCCTCCTTCCACACGCAGCCGTCGCGCAGGTAGCCGTCATACTGCTCGTTGTCGGCGTAAATGGCCATCAGGCGCTTGTCCTTGGTCATGTCCCAGTAGAAGGCGCATTTATCCTTATAGGGGCAGGGGCGGCAGTTGGTGTGCCGGAAGTCGTTGTTTTTACCGTAGAAATTAAGCTGCCCGTAGGCGAACACCTCCTGCGGGTCCGATTCCAGCCACCAGTTCAGCAAGTCGAAGTGGTGGGTGGCCTTGTGCACCAGCAATGAGCCGCTGTTCTGGCGCAGGCGGTGCCAGCGGCGGAAGTAGTCGGCCCCGTGGTGCACGTCGAGGTACCAGTGGAAATCAACGGCTTCGACCTTGCCGATGGCCCCGGCGCGCAACAGCTCGTACAGCTTCTGGCGGTGCGGCGAGTAGCGGTAGTTGAAGGTGACTTTCACGCTTTTGCCGGTGCGCTTTTCGGCGTCGAGAATCTGCTGACACTTTTTCTCGTCGGTCGTCATTGGCTTTTCGGTGATGATGTCGGCTCCATAGTCCAGGCCTTTCACGATGAATTCGTTGTGCGTCGCGTCCACGGTCGTCACGATGAGGACGTCGGGCTTGGTTTCGCGCATCATCTTGTCGAAGTCGGTGTAGGTAGGGCAGCTCACGCCCAGCATGCGCTTGCCGGTGGCCACCCGGCCAGGGTTGATGTCGCAGAGGCCCACAAATTCCATTTGGCTGCCATGTTCGGCCAGCACGGGCGTGCCCCACATGCCCAGGCCCCGGTGGCCGGTGCCTACCATGGCCACGCGCTTTTTGCGGGGCGCGAGGGCCGCGGCCAGGGCGTTGTTGGTAAGCAGCGAGCCGGCCAGGGCCGCGCTGGTAAGCTGAGCGAAAGTACGACGTTCCATAACGGGCGGGAATAGAATGGTTTGACGCCGGTAAGTTGGCCGGTTGGCGGGCAATAGTGGATGGCCGTGGGCGACTATAATTGCGCAATCGTTCCCGGCGCGTCTGAGATGATTTATGAAAACGAAACGTCATGCTGAGCTCAACCGAAGCATCTCTACCGAGCAAGTAATCAAGTGCTATAGCAGCGAAGCGGTAGAGATGCTTCGACTGCGCTCAGCATGACGTTCTTTATCCTTCGTTTCTGTTATCGTTCATTTCAACCGGTCATTCTTGATGCCCTCCTGTCATCCTATGCGTCGTTTGCTCCTGCCCGGCCTGCTTCTGCTGCTGCCGGCCGCCCCGGCCCTGGCCCAGAGTCTGCCCGTGCTCAGCCAGAACCCGCCCGGCCTGCGCTGGCAGCAGGTAACCACGCCGCACTTCCGGGTGATTTACGCGGGTGGGCTCGACTCGGCCGCGCAGCGCACCGCCGCCCGGCTGGAGCGCCTGCACGGGGCCGACGTGGCCACGCTGGGCGTGCGCCCGCGCCCCATTGCCGTGGTGATGCAGGGCCAGACCACGGTACCCAACGGCTTCGTGACGTTTCTGCCCCGGCACGCCGAGTTTTTCATCACCCCCGAGCAGGGCCAGGGCCTGGGCACCGTCGACTGGCTCGACGGGCTGGTGGTGCACGAGTTCCGGCATGTGGGGCAGTTCGAGAAGGCCCGGCAGGGGGTAGGCCGGGTGCTGGGGCCACTGCTGGGCGATGGCGCGCTGGGCGTGGCCGCCGTGGGCGTGCCGCAGTGGTTTTTTGAGGGCGACGCCGTGGGCACCGAAACGGCCCTTACCCGCAGCGGGCGCGGGCGCATCCCTTACTTCAACGTGGGGCTGCGAGCCAACCTGCTCAGCGGCCGCTTCTACTCCTATCAGAAGGCCGTGAACGGCTCGCTGCGCGACAACGTGCCCGACTGGTACGTGCTGGGCTATTTCCTGACGTCCTACCTGAAAGCCCACTACGGGTCCGACGCCTGGGCCAAAGTGCTCGACCAGTATTACCGGTTTCCGTTCTACCCATTCTCGTTTTCCAACGGCATCCGCCGCACGACGGGCCTCCCCGTAGAGCAGTTGTATGCGCGTAGCATGAGTGAAATCGACTCGCTGTGGCGGGAGCAGCAGCGCGGGCAGCCGGCCACTACCGAAGTACGGGAAGTGCGCCAGTCGGCCAGCGAAAAGATATTCACCCAGTACCAATACCCGCAGTACGTGAACGACAGCACGGTGCTGGCGCTGGAATCGAGCCTCGACTTCATTCCGCGGTTCGTGCTGCTTAGCCGGCACGGGGTGCAGCGCACGGTGTTCGTGCCGGGCCAGCTCAATATTCCCGAGATGCTGTCGGTGGGCGGGGGCAAGGCCGTGTGGCCCGAGTATCAGCAGGATTTCCGCTGGGGGCAGAAAATAGCTTCGGAGCTGAAGGTACTGGATTTAACCACCGGGCGGCTTACGCGCATCGGGCGGGGGCAGCGCTATTCGGCCGCCGCCCTCTCGCCCGATGGGCAGCGCCTGGTGGCGGCCCGCACCGATGCCGGCTACCACCACGCCCTGGTGATACTCGATGCTAACACCGGGGCCGAAATCCAGACCCTGCCCAACCCGGCCAACGACTTCTACCAGCAGCCCCGCTGGCACCCCGACGGCCGCCGCGTGGTGGCCGTGGCGTTGCGCCCGGCCGGCAAAACCATCGTGCTGCTCGACCCGACGAATGCCGACCCCGCCGCCGTCCGCGACCTGCTGCCCGTGGCCAACGTGAACCTGGCCAACCCCCAGCCCTGGGACGAGTTCGTGCTCTACAACTCGGCCCAGTCGGGCATCGACAACTTATATGCCGTGCACACCCGCACCGGCCGCAACTACCGCATCACGAGCCGGCCCTTCGGGGCCTACCACGCCGCCGTGGCTCCCGATGGCCGCACGCTGGCCTTCCACGACTACCGCGCCACCGGGGCGCGGGTGGTCGAAATGCCCCTCGATACCGCCGCCTGGACGCTTCAGCCACCCGCCCTGGCCGACCCGCCCCAGCCCTACACCGAAGCCCTGACCGCCCACGAGCCTGCCGGCGCGGCTACGGCGCAACTGCTGGCCCGGCCCGACTCGCTGGCCCCGCGCTACGGGGTGCGGCGCTACCGGCCGCTGGCCCACGCCATCAACCTGTTCAGCTACGGGGTGGTGCAGAGCCCGGCCGGCAATACTGTGGCCGTGGGCCTGCGCTCGCAGGATTTGCTGAGCACCACCCAGCTGTTTGCCGGCGTGGGCTACGACCAGACCGAGCGCACCTTCAACCTGACCGGGGCGGTGAGCTACCAGGGCCTGTACCCGGTGCTCGATGCCGACATTACCTACGGCGGCCGCGATGCCGCCGTGCTCTACCAGGGCCAGCTGCGGCGCGACCAGTGGCAGTACGCCCGCGCCTCGGCCGGCGTGCGCGTACCCCTCAACCTCACCCGCTCGAAATACCTGGAGGCCCTGACCGTGGGCGCCTACGTGCTGCACGAGCAGGTATTCGGCTACGACCTGCCGACGCGCAAATACACCGAGCCCTCGGCCAGCCGGCCCGTCGATGCCTTGCAGGGCTCGCTGGGCTACGCCCGGCAGCGGCGGGGGCCGGCGCGGGGCGTGGGGCCGCGCTCGGGCTACGCGCTGCTGGCCACGGGGCGGCTCACCCCGTTTGGCACGGGCTTGCAGGCGCGGCAGTGGGGGGCGCAGGGCAGCGTGTATCTGCCGGGCCTGCGCTCGCACGATGCCATCCGGCTGCGGGCCGGCTACCAGTGGCAGGACCAGCTCCAGTACCAGTTTGCGCCCACCATCAACATTCCGCGCGGCGAGGGCTACACCAGCTTCGACCGGCTGGCGGTGCTCAGTGCCGACTACCAGCTGCCGCTGGCCTTCACGCACTGGGAGCTGGGGCGGCTGCTGTACGTGCAGCGCCTGCGGGCCGACGTGTTCGGCGACCTGGGCCGGGGCACCGACTCGCACGGCGTGGCCGGTACCTACACCTACCGCAACGCCGGGGCCGACCTGCTGGTGCTCTTCAACGTGCTGCGCCTGCGCACCCCACTCGAAGGTGGCGTGCGCGTGACGTACCGGGGCGCCGTGGGGCAGTGGCTGGTGGAGCCGCTGGCCTTCAGCCTGCGGCTGTGAGGCGGGCGGGCCGCCGAGTTTAGCCGGGCCGCACGTCGGCGTTCAGGAAGCGGTCGATGGCGGCCAGGGTTTGCTGGGGGGCGCTGAGGTGGGGGCAGTGGCCACCGGTTTCAATCACCTCGATGCGGCTGTCGGCCAGCTGCTCGTTGATGTAGTGGCCCACGGCCAGCGGGGCAATCACGTCGTGGGCCGACTGTACTACCAGCGTGGGGGTGTCGAGAAAGCCGAGCTCGGCGCGGGTGTCGGATAGGAAGATGACGCGGGCGAAGTGCCTGGCGATTTCGGGGTTGGAGTTCACGAAGCTGTTGGTGAGCTCCATCACCAGCTCGGGCGACTCGTCCTTGCCCATCATCACCGGCGAAATGCCGTGCGACCAGCCGTGGTAGTCGGTTTCCATGGCGGCCAGCAGCTCGTTGATGTCCTGCTGCTCGAAGCCGCCGGCGTAGCCTTTTTCGTTGATGAAGCGGGGCGAGGGCGAAATGAGCACCATTTTCGAGAAGCGCTGGGGTTCGCGCACGGCGGCAAGCACCCCAATCATGGCTCCCACGGAGTGGCCCACGAACACCACGTCGTAGAGGGCGAGGGCGCGCAGCACGTCGAGCAGGTCGGTGGCGTGGCCGGCCAGGTTGCCGTGGCGCTCGCGGTCGTAGTCGGCGTGGCGCGAGCTGCCCGAGCCCACGAGGTCGAGCTGCACCAGCTGATGCGTGGCTTCGAAGTGCGGTACGAGCAGGCGCCAGCTGACCTGGTCGGCCCCGAGGCCGTGCAGAAACACCATTGCCGGGCGGTTGGGGCCGGTTACGCCGGAAATAGTAACGTTGCTGCGTTCTAAAACAGCGGAATTCGAGGGCGTGGTCATGTGAGCTAAGATGGGCGTAAATCGATGCGAAAATATAGTAGATTTAAGGATTTAATGAAGTATTGGCAGGAAAGTTACGGTAAATGATTAAATACTGGATTGAATAAATGCCAAACAAATGATGTTCGCCCCGCCGCTCCGGCAGCACCGGCCCGCAGCGCCGGTTTCGGGTGCCGGGGAGGGCCGCCAGGCCGGCCGGAAACCGCTAATCAGCCCGGCATCCAACGGCATTTTTGCAAATCACGTCGAGCCACTGAAAAAACAGGCAAAGGCCCGGCCCGCAGTACATTGCGGGCCGGGTCTTTGCCTGTTTTTTCGGATGCCGGCGGTGGGGCTTAGCCCTGGGCCGGCTTCGGGGCGGCGGCGGCCGGCTTGGCGCTGCGGGCGGCCGTGGCGTTGGGCTTGCGGGCCGACTGGTAGGCAGCCACGAAGGCGGGGGCTTTGGTTTCGTAGCGGGCCACCTGGCGGTCGATTTGGGTGGCGAGCAGGGCCTGGGCTTCGCGGTAGTAGCGGGCCAGCTGCTTGGTGTCGGCGGCTCCTTCGGCGCGGGCGGCGCGGGGGGCGGCCTGCTCGGTTTTGAACTGGGTGATGGCGTCGCGCAGCTCGGTGAGGTCGGTGGCGGCTACGTCGAGGTCTTTCAGGTCGTTGGCGTGCTCGGTGCCTTTGGCGAGAATGAGGGCGCTGAGGCGGATGAGGTCGGCATCGGGCTGGCGCTCGAGGGTGCGCTGGGTGTAGTCGACGGCGGCCTGGAGGGGGAGGTCTTCGTGGGCGGGGTTGGCGGCGAAGGCGAAGAGGGCGGCCCCGATGTTGTGGGCAGCGGCGGCCACGCGGGTGCGGGTTTTCTTCTTGACGAGGGTGAGGCCGCCCGACTCGGGCCGCAGGGCCAGGTGCTCGGGGTCGAGAATGTCGACTTCGGTTTGGAAGGTGGCCACGGCGACGGCCAGGGCCTTGTTGGCGGCGTAGTCGGCGGCGTGCTCGCGGAGCACGAGCAGGGTGGTTTGGAACATGGCCAGTTTGGCCCGCTGCTTATCATTCATGGCGGTAAGGGGTGAATGGTGAAAAAGAAAAAAGCGAAAGGAGAATGGCCCGGAACCACCCGGTACGCCTGACAACGATGCCAGTCGGGGCCGCGAACGATGCGGCGGAGGCGTCAAGCATGTCGGCGGAGGCGTCAGGGATAGCAGCGGAGGTGTCAAGCATGTCGACGGTGACGTCATGTCATGCTGCCGGGCTTGTGATGATGCGTGCTATGACGTCATGTCATGCTGCCGTGACCGGGATTATCCCGGCCGGGGCGTCAAGCATGGTAGCGGGCTCCGGGAGCCCGGCGGCCGGGGAAGGAAGCATCCCGGCGGCGGTTGGTAGATGGGGGTTAGGGGTGGGAGAATGGTGGAATTGTGGGGGGTAAGGTAGGAAGGAATGGGGAGAATGTGAAGCATTAAAAAGTGCAGCCTAAAAAAATCATTTGCTTTTGATATGTATAATAGTATTATATTGCCCAAAATTCTACCTAAAACACTGATTTCATGTACCCCAATAGAGGCACTGGCCAGCAGGTATCGCGTGATGAACTTCTGAATCTGTACTGTAAATTTCCTTTTATAGACCACCCGCTCTGGGTTGCCATTAGGAATGGCGATTTTACCAAAGAGCAAATATTAAAAGCTGAAGGACAACATTACCTTCGAACTAAAGAAGGGCAGATTGTGCGGAAAACTGCTTTAGTCCAATCACAAGAGGTGCCAGCCCTGTATGAATCAATTCATCAGACATACTTAGAAGAGTGCACAGACGAAACAGGCATAGAGAACCATCTTGCCCTAATAAAGAGACTTCTTATCGAAAATGGTGTTTCCGAGACTACAATCAGTGAGCTTCAAAATACACCTGGTAATATAGCTGCAATTGCTTTGTACAAGCATATTGCTGACCGTGGTGCTGGTCTGCATATTATAGGCGCTGGTGCGGTAGAATTTTACTATAGCCAATTGTCGCCTAGTATTTATTTAGCTTATACTAATAAGTATAATTTAAGCCCGTCATCGGCAGAAACATATAGGATTCACGGTCCTATGGATGAAGAACACGCAAATAGAGCCTTAGAAGTGCTTCCTTTGTTAAACGAAATGTACGGTGTCGAGGCATTAACAACAGCAGTAAGAGATGCATTTGCAGCAACATGCTTACATTATGATGGAATGTACCAAGCGGCAACAGAAGAATTAATTTACTGGAACGGAAAATTTTGAAATCATGAAAGGCTACATATACAGTATGTATAAGGGTGCTGACCCAGGTGTTGGCTTTACTTTGACCGACCCGATTTTTACTGGTACCCCTAGTCTTGGTGCATGTATGCCAAATATTAGGAGACTGGTAGAAAAAGGGGACTTTATTTTTGCCATAAGCGGCAAAGTAAAAAATGTACAACAATATGTTGTGGGTGGGTTTGAAGTTGATAGAAAAATTGATGCTCTAACTGCTCTTAGCGAAGTGCCTGAAAATGCATTGAGGAAAGAGGGTGATGGTAGCTATCGCGGCAACATCATTATTGACAAAGAAGGAAATCGTCATCCAGATGATTACCACACAAACTATGAAAAAAGGCTAGATAATTATATAATAGGGAAAAACGGTCTTTATATTGATTCGTCAAATCAAATTGAAATGGCTCGCGAACAAACTCTGCCTACTTTAAATGAATTAAAGGGCAAGGAAGCTTTATCTGTTTTTGAATGCATTGGTCGGTGGTCTAAATTGGATAGTCATGAGGTGAGAAAACTCATTAAGTGGATGGAGGAATTGAAAAAAGCATCATAGAATGCTAGACCGTGTAATATACTATCTGCGCCGAAGTCCTGTGACCCTAACTAAGGTTGCTGAAAACGCGGGTATATCTATTAGTGCAATCGAAGAAATTGTACAGGAAAAACGCGCGCCTACTTTAAGCGAAGTAAAAAGTATTTCTAAAGCATTAAAAGTCCCTTTGTCAAAACTATTGGAAGAGTCTTCAGATTCTAACGTAGTTTCTATTTTGTTCAGAAACAATAAGCCAACGAATCTGAAACAGCAAGTTGCTGTAGATAAGTTGTCTTTTATAATAGAAGAAACTTATAGGTGTGTAATAGGCAAAATTGGTCCAGATGTTATAAGTGTATTTCCAAGACTTGATAATACTCCGCAAAATGCGGAAATCCTTGCAAATATTTTCAGAAAATTATTTGTAGATGATGACCAGATAAGGCCGTTAAATGATTTGGCGCTAATTGTGTCAGAAAGATTAAATTGTTTGCTCTTTATTGTGGACGCAGGTGCTGATGGCGGTTCGGCTTGGATTGAAGGTCTGTCGTATGTATTCGTTTCTCCTCGGTTTAAACCAAGAATGCTTTTTACTTTGGCCCATGAAATAGCACATCTGCTTATTCATCATAATAAGAAGTCGAATTATTTAAACTTTGATATAGAGGATAAAGAAGTTATTAGAATGTCGTCTAAAAATGCTGTAGAAAATTTTGCTAATGCCTTTGCTGCTAGTTTGCTGTTGCCTGCAAGAGCAGTGGGATTAGAGCTTAGGCGCTTCAGGCAGGTTCAAAATATAAAGGGTGATAATATAAGTGATATTGAGATAATTAATTTATCTTATCATTTTAATGTGAGTTTCGATGTTGCTGCATTACGTTGTGAAGTATTGGATTTAATTCCAAAAGGTGCAGCAAGCTCTTGGCATGAAACTCTAAAGAAACAATACAATGGAGCAGAAAAAAGAGCCAAAGAACTTGGTTTTGAAAGCAGAGTTGATATATTTTTTCCTGAAAAGGTTTCTAATAATGTAATTAACG
Source organism: Bacteroidota bacterium (assembly GCA_030853845.1). Classification (GTDB taxonomy): domain Bacteria; phylum Bacteroidota; class Bacteroidia; order Cytophagales; family Hymenobacteraceae; genus Hymenobacter. The sequence goes on from JALYUI010000448.1 coordinate 11,738, forward strand.
CAATGACCGAAGCAATTGCAGACGGTTCTGTTTCTCTTGGTAGGGTGTCTGAAACTCTAGGCTTGGAGATGTCCAGTATTTTGTCATTTAATAGCAGGAGTAATTCATGAAATTTGTTCTTGATTCATGTACAGTTCTGAATCTGATTAACGGTGGTGCGCTTTTGCCGTTAGTGCATTCGCATATCGAGGAATTTATTCTTACTCAAGCAGTATATGACGAATGCCCTACTTGCAGAGATGTTCTCGACCTGCTAATTGCACAAGGATGTATTTGTCTGAATGATGTAGAAATTCCACTTGAAGAATATAAAAAAGTGCTTGCTTGTAAAGTGGGGCCAGGTGAAACAGAAAGCATTGCTTTATGCTTGTTAAATGATAACTACTTTCTTTGTTGTGATGATAGAAAAGCAAGAAAATGTGCCATTGCACATATAACTAAGAATAGGGTTACAGGAACTATTGGCTTACTTCAAAGAATGACTGCTAACGATATTCTGGAGTGCCTTGAGGCGCAAGAGAACTATACTCTTATGAGAAATAAGGGCGCATTTCTTCCTGACATTGATTTAGGTATTTTATGTTAGTCCACCCCGCCGCTACCGCTTCCCCCGGCACCGCAGTTTCTTCCGCTACCCCGGCCGGGGCGGCGCGGAGGAGCGGCCGGCGGGCGTAGGGCCGGAGCTTGGCCCGCAATGCGTCGCCCGGCTTCCGCGCTTTCCGCGACGGCCTCGCTGCCCTGCGCTGACGCTACTCCAGCCGCGTGAGGTAGGCCGTTTCCTCGGCCACGTCGGCCACGGCCAGGCGCGATTCCTGGATGAGCAGCACGCTGGCGAAAAGCAGCAGGGTCGCGCCCAATACACTCAGCACGGCAATAACCCAGGTGGCCGAGCTGTTGGTGAGCTCGAACAGCCCGATAGTGCAGATGCTGGCAATGAAGACGCCCAGCGTGACGTACAGCACCGTCATGGCCCGCTGGAGCTGGCGGGCGCGGCGGACGGCGAAGGCCAGCTGCAGGCGCAGGTGGGTGCGCTCGGCATCGGGTAGGGTGCCGGCGGGCGGGGGCGGGTTCTGGCGCAGCAGGCCGGCTACTTCGCGCTGCCGGTCGAGGCTGCGGCTCAGGCGCTGCGAGGTGGTGAGTATGAGCGAACCGCAGGCCGACACCAGCACGGCCGGCGTGAACATGGCCGAGAGGACGGTGAGCGTGCCGGTGAGCGCGGACATGAGCGTTGGGTTGTTGGGAGTTAGGTAAAAGCACGTCATGCTGAGCGAAGCGCAGCGGAGTCGA
>JALYUI010000292.1 GCA_030853845.1 Bacteroidota bacterium
GGCCACCCCCTCGCCCAGAAACAGGCTGCCGGTGGCAATGGCCTGCCCGTCTATTTCGGCCACGAAGGGCACCATGCCCGCGCTGCGGGCTGTCAGCTGGCCCATTTCGCCCAGGAAGACTTCCAGCCCGGGGGCTTCGGGCAGCCAGCCGGCGGCGGCGGTGCACGCCCAATCGTCGGCCTCGGCCGGCGTGATAACGCGGGTACTGAGGGCCGTGGTGGGCGGCGACGCGGGCAGGTCTGCCAGGTTCAGCACCAGCACGTTGGTGTACTCGATGGGTTGGTAGCCGCGCCCCAGCAGCAGCGGCAGCAGCGCGGGGGCCGCCAGCGGGCTTACCTCGTGCAGTACCGGGGCCTGGCGCGCGGCGAAAAACGCCTCCATCCGAGCCAGGTCATCGGCCGTAATTTCTTCAAACAACCCCAGCCCGAAGGTTTGGGTGAGCGGCGAATCGGGCGTGTCGAACAGCAGGGTAGTACCGGCCACGCGCTGCCATTCGGCCCCGCTGCCGGGGTGCAGCTGGGCGCGGGCTTCCACGAAGCTGACGTTGCAGCGGGCTTCGGTGGCTTCGAGGCGCCGGGCCAGGGCGAGGTCGGCGTGGAGCATAAGCGGGGGTTTTACCGGTCGTTGAGGTGCTCGGCTTTCCAGCGCATAGCGCTGAGCACGCGAGTGTGGCCGCTGGGGTGGTCGTAGAAAATGGCCTCTTCGAGCGGACTGGGGTCAATTTTGCGGTATTCCGACAGCTTCATGGCCGTGCTGGCGAAGGCATCGGGCTGGCGGGCGGCGTTCAGGCCAAACATGTCGGCCTCCTGCTCGTTGGTGCGGATGATGGTGTTGCGCACCGGCGTGGCCAGAAACATAAACACCGAAAACAAGGCCAGCGCCAGCGGCAGGCCGGCCACGTCGCCCAGGTCCGTGATGCCCCAGGCCGCACCGTAGCGGGCCGTGAGCCGCCGGAAAGCCCAGTCGACCAGCCACAGGCTCAGCCCAATGATGAGGGTGAAAAACACCAGCAGTTTCTGGATGTGGTTGAGCACATAGTGGCCCAGCTCGTGGCCCATCACGGCCTGCACTTCCTGGGGCGTGCAGCGGTTGAGCAGGTTGTCGTTCAGCGACACGCGGATGGTGCTGCCGATGCCGCTCACGTTGGCGCTGATGCGCTTGGTCTGGCGCGAGGCATCCACAAGGTACACGTTATCGGCCGGCACGCCATTGGCTCGCGCCATGCTCAGAATGGCCGCCCGGATGGGGCCGGCCGGCAGCGGCGTCGACTTATTGAACAGCGGGCTGATGAGCACCGGCCCGGCGAAAACGCTGATAACCAGAAACAGGGCCGCCAGCGCCGTGCCCCAGGCCCACCAGCTGCGCCCGGCCCGTCGCACGGCCGCGTAAAAGGCTAGTATCACCAGGCTGCCAAACACCACCGACAGCCCCAGGCTGGTCAGGTTCTCGCCAAACCACGCCCCGAAGTTCTGGTTCGACATGCCGTAGGAGTGCTCGCGCACGTAGCCTTCATAAATATCCAGGGGCAGCGTAAGCGCCCAGGCCAGCAGCAGGTAGCCGGCTGCGAAAGCCAGCGTGCGCAGCCACGGGCGCGGCAGGCGTTGTGTGCGGGCCTTCAGCCAGCGCCCCAGCCCCAACCGCAGAAATACCGCCGCCACGCCCAGCGTGTACAGCAGCTCGACCAGCTGCAGCCAGTAGCCCCCCTCGAAATAGGCATCCGACTTCGCCTTCTGGGCCGGCGTGAGGGTGTTGAGGTAAGCCTGGGTGGCGGCCTCCACATTGAAGGGCGCGGCGCTGGTGGCGAGTACCGCAGAGGCATCGGCCGCCGGGGCTGGTGCAGCGGCTGTTGCGGCGGCAGCGACGGGTGGGGTGGTCTGGGCCGGGGCCGGGGCCGGGGCCAGGGCTGCCAGCAGCAGAAACAGCAGGGGCAGCAGGCTTTTCAGGAAACGAGGCATCATGAGCAGTTGCAGAAAAAAAGTGAGCGAAAAATGAGTATGCCGAACCCGGCGCCGCCCTGGCAGATGCACCAGGCGGGGCCGGGTTGCCTGCGGGCTAAAGATTTCCGATTAAGTAAGTCGGGAATGGGTAAATATAGTAGCGGGGAGTTTTGGCCGGGCCTCGCGTCGGGTGGTGGCCACGCTGCCGGGCAGCCCGGGCGCAACGTAGCCTAATACCGGCCTTTCGACCACGGAGGCCGATAAATTGCCCAGCTCCTGAAACAGCCCGGCAAGTAGCGGTGAAACCCGGGCACCGCGTACTTTCGGCGGGGCATTGTGTGCCCGCTGGTCATCACTACTTCTTTCCTCCTATGTCAACTTACTATCTCGAATTTTCCGAAGACGAAGCCACTGGCACCGCGCACAAGTTCTATGAGGCCACGGTAGAAGGGACGGGGCTGACCCTTACCTACGGCCGCATTGGCACGCCCGGGGCCAGCAGCACCCAGCAATGCAGCTCGCCGGAAGAAGCGCAGAAGCTGGCTCAGAAGAAAATAAGCGAGAAAAAGCGCAAGGGCTACCAGGAAGCCGTGAAGGGCCAGCGCCAGAAGCGTACCATCACGCGGCGGGGCGCAGAAAGCCGGCCCTCAACAGCCAAGCGGACGGCCCCCACCATCTGGCGCTTCGAAACCGGCTCGTCGGCCTTCGGCGTGTTTGTCAATGAGCAGGGCTGCTGGGTGGGCAACCAGGCCGGGCGGGTGTACCAGCTGAGCCACGAGGCCGAGGTCTACATGCAGTACCAGCTGAGCGAAGGCGTGAAGTGCATGGTGTCGGACGGGGCCTGGATGTACGTGGGCTGCGACGATGGCAACGTGTACAACCTCACCGGTAAGACCCCGCGCCTGGCCTATGAAATCAACCCGCACATCGATATTTTCTGGCTCGACATCGCCAACGGCCTGCTGGCCGTGTCGGATGCCGCCGGCCAGCTCACCACCGTCAACTACGAAGATGAGGAGCAGTGGGCCGTGAAGACCGGCGGCAGCGCCGCCTGGATGGTGCGCTGCGACGCCGTGGGCCGCATTTACTACGGCGACTCGCAGGGCGTGCGCTGCTACTACGGCTGGGAAAAGGAAACTCTGGTCTGGCAGTATCCCACCAGCCAGGTGCTGTTTGGCTGGTTCGACGGCACCCATGCCTACGCCGGCACCGGCACCGGCCAGGTGCTGAAATTCGGCCAGGATGGCCAGTTGCTACAAGCCTACAAAGCCGACGGGGCCGTGCTCTCGTGCGCCACCGCGCCGGATGGCCGCTACGTATTCGCGGCCGACAACTCCTCCACGGTTTACTGCTTTGGCGCCGATGGCCAGCGGTTGTGGAAGCTGGCCACCGGCTGCGGCTCGGCGCTCTCGATGCAGTATTTCGCCGAGCGGCTTTACCTGGTGACCACCAGCGGCACCTTTGCCTGCCTCGACGTGAGCGAAGCCGCCATTGCCCAGGCCGAGCAGGGCACCGCCGCCCCGGCCCAGGTAGTGAAGGCCCCCAGCGGAGCCGTGACGGCCGTGCAGAGCGACGTGCTGGAAGCGGCCCCGGCCAATGCCCGGGGCGTGCTGCTGCGCTGCGTGCGCGAAGGGGGCAAGCTGCGCGTTCGGGTAGCCCAGGCGGGCTACCACGACTGGCACGTGCAGTTTCCAAAAAACCTTCGGCAGGAAGGACAGCTTTACTTAGCAGACCACCTGGAGCCGGCCGCGCAGGGCGATTTCTACCGGGTGCTGGGTAATATCTATGCCGTTAATGGATAAGCGTTCTGATACCGTGCCGCGTGTTCGATTTGCCTCAGCTATGCGGCGCTTAGCGCTGCCGGCGCTGCTGCTGGCCTTTTCCAGCTGTAGCCCCGACCAGGTCGAGCACCTGAAAGACAGCAAGCGCATCGGCATCGAGGCCGAAAACTGGGAGGTGAAGCGCATCATGCCCCGCGACCTGCTACAGGCCACCCGCTGGGCCGGCGACTCGCTCTCGGCCACCGCCGACTCGCTGCTGCGCCGCACTCTGGCCCGCGAGCTGGCCGGCGGCGGCGTGGCCCGCGCCCTCAGCTTCTGCCGCCCCGAAACCTTCCACGCCGCCGATTCGCTGGCCGGCGTGCTCAAGGCCACGGCCCGCCGCGTGAGTGCCCGCCCGCGCAACCCCACCGCCCTGGCCGTGCTGCCCGCCGCCGAGCTGTTGCCCGACACGCTGCGCACCATTCGGCGGCCTTCGCAGGAGGTGTTTTTCTACCAGCGCCCCATCGTGCTCAACAACCAGCTCTGCCTGCGCTGCCACGGCGAAGTCGGGAAGGATATTTCGAAAGCCGACTACGCCCTCATCCGGCAGCAATTCCCGCAGGACCAGGCCACCGGCTACCGCCTGGGCCAGCCGATGGGAGCCTGGCAAATCAGCATGCAGCGCAACGGCGTGGCCGAGTTCTGGACCATGAAGACCCGCAAGAAGTGGAAGCAGCACAAGATGCCCAAGCTGTTTTAGTCGCGCTCCAGCTGTTTCCGTATGGGGCTCCAGCATGCGGGTGCCGCGCACTCCGGCCCGCGCCCCCTTACTGTTCCCTCGATAGCATGAAAAATACCGTTCTCGCCGCCCTTTTAAGCCTTTTTGCGTTAGCCAGCTGTGCTTCGCTAAAGCCCGAAAGCTTCAGCAGCACCCCCCCGAATCTGGACCCGGTAACGTTTTTCGGCGGCCACACCCATTCCACCGGCGTCATCGAATCCCGCAGCGGCGAGCCCTCCGAACGCATTACCACCCAAACGGCCGGGGTATTTGCCAACGGCATCCTCCACATGGAGCAGGACCTCCATTCCGAAGATAGCAAGCCCACCCACCGCACCTTCGACTTAAAAATCATCGATGCCCACCACGTCGATGCCACCGGCAGCGACGTCGTCGGCACGGCTCACGGCGAACTATATGGCAATTATTTCACCTGGAGCTTCCGGTTAAAAATAGCCGACAAAGGACTCGTCCAGCACGTCAACATGACCCAGTGCATGTACCTCATGCCCGATGGCAAAACGCTCATCATCCGCAGCATTATCCGCAAATTTGGCATCATCGTCAAGGAAATAACCGAGCAGTTCCACAAAGACAATTGATGACAGCAGCAACGCCCGGCCCCCAGTTTCCCGAGCTGCTCCCGGTTGCCCCCCGCCGCCTTCGCATCACGGCCAACATGCGCATTACCCCGAAGCTGTTTAAAAATGCAGTTCACCGATGTAGAGACGCAAATATGCGTCTCTACATCGGTGAACGATTCAGCCGCGCCGTTCAACAACAAGACGCAAATATGCGTCTCTACGCTGTTCTGGCAACTTTCTAAATAACTTCCACAAATCGCAGTATAAAAGG
>JALYUI010000466.1 GCA_030853845.1 Bacteroidota bacterium
ATCTTATGGTTTCAAAACCCAACCAGCCGCGACCGGGGGCGACAGCGGCTGGGGGATACTGGTACTCAACTCACCTGGCTCAAACGGGCTTGAGGGGTTGGCCGGCGAAGGGGTTGGGCAGACGGAATTTATTCTTCAACCGCGCATTGGCTTGCTGCAGTATGGGGCCACCGTGGCCAAAAACAGCTTTGTCGAATGGCAGCTCGGCGGCTTTCAGAATGCTTTGCTGGCCCACGGCAAGGTCTTCGTAGAGCGTGCTGTAGCCCAGGCCCATCACATTGGCGCAGAGGTCGCCGGCAATCAGCACGTCCTCCTGCTCCAGCAGCAGGGCCATATGCCCCGCGCTGTGGCCCGGCGTGTGCACCACCCGCAGGCCGCCGGCAATGGGCAGAACGGCCCCGTCCTGCACCTGTTCATCGACCACCACCGGGGCAATCTGGTGGCTGACGCGTTTAATGAAGAGATTAAAAACGGCCCAGTTCACGAACCCCGGGGTCAGGTACCGAGGGCGTGGGCCGCCGCCTTGCGCCAGAATGTCGCTTTCGGCCGCATGGGCAAACACCCGGGCCTGGAAGCGGCGTTGGAGTTCGGCGGCATTGCCGGCGTGGTCCGGGTGCCAATGCGTGAGCACGATGTTCCGAATGTCTTCCGGGTTCTTGCCGCCTTTGCGGATGGCGCCCACTACCTTTTCCGCGCTGCCCGGCAAACCCGTATCTATTAAGGTTAGGCCATCGCCTTCCAGCAGAAACGCATTTACGGAGCCCAGGTCAATTTGATACAGGTGGTCGGTTATCTGCTTCATACCGCAAGATACTCCCACCCGCCACCCCGCCGCCCCCGGAGCCGCCGCGGCTGAGGAAGCTTCGGTTTCAAAAACAAACCGGCCACTACCGGGCGCGGCAGCCGAGCCTTTCTACGACACATTTGTAGCAGTGCGTCGGGTGAATTTCCATTAGGCTGAATGGCTATGGGATTTTCACCGTTTCCATTGCGCTTTTCTCGAAAGTCAGATTAATGGAGCGGGTTCCTCGCGGGCGGGTTCGATGTTTGACGCCAGCGGGAATGGTGAATAATTGCCCAGCTGACAATTCCACCGTTTGGGTTTCGAGTTCGATAATGAGTACGCCTTCGATTACAAGGAACACCTCGTCTGAATTAGGATGATAATGCCAGTAAAAAGGCTCCTCCATGATGCTCATCCTTACCACGTGGTCATTCACTAAGGAAAGCGGGAAATTGGTGTACCCGTTGGTTTCAGCTTTTTGCTCCTGCTGAATATCGATTACAGTCAGTGGTGGGTATTTCATAGCGGGTGAGTTAGGTTGGCGGCAAGAAAAAACACGAGTAGCCAGTGAGTGCAACAGGTGGCTACCGATTTTCTCCCACGGAATAAGCTACTCCCCCCCCACCCGCCACCCAGCCGCGACCGGGGGCGGCAGCGGCTGGGCGATACTAAAGGCACAAAGCAGTTAAGCCGCCTGCCGAACCGCGTGAGCAGCGGGCGCGGCTACTTCGGTAGCGGGCAAGGTTAATACCGCTTGCGTGGTGCCGTCGGCCTGCACAAATTTCACTTCGTAGGCTTCGCCCTGCCGGTACACCAGCACGACGGTACCAACGGCTCCGGTGGGCAAGCCACATTCAGGATGCGCTTGCTGCAATTGCACGATGTCTAATTCAGCGAAGGGTTTCATGAGCGGATGCGCCGATGAAGAAGCAGTTTCCATGTGGCTAAAGATGCGAAAGCGCCGCCCCGACCCCGGCCCCAAACGCCCCCAATCGTCCCCGGCGCGGTAGCGGCGGGGACGAAATATGACCTATCGGGTACCGTTCGAGAACCAATTTGGAGCTGTCGGGAACGGAATAATACCAAGCGAGAGCCGATTTGGAGCCGTCGAATGGCCGTTTGGCGGCTGGGGAGGCGGGGTTGGCGCAGCCTGGCGCGGGTTTGGAGTGAGCAGAAATGGGTTTGGATGGGGCAGGAGTGGTGTTTTTGGGGGCGAGAGGGATTGAGTAGCGGGGTAGTATGGTTTGGGAGGCGTGCTGGGGAGGTTTGCCTGATTAATTGGACGAAAAAGCGCGAAAAATAGCAAAAATACAGGATGAGCCTGGAGTTGATTTTGCACTTTATTTAGCGAACGGCCATCCCTTGACTTGCCCGACAAAAACCCGTCCTGCTAATGCCCCCGACCCCGACCCCAACCGCCCCCCCGCCGCGACCGGGGGCGGCAGCGGCTGAATGAAACGCTAGTATCTTAGCCACATGGAATCCTTGCAGCATCGCATCACTACCAACCCGCGCCAGTGCGGCGGCCGGCCCTGCATTCGCAGCATGCGCATCCGCGTGGCCGATGTGCTCCAGCTCTTCGCCGCCGGCCTCACCGCCGAGCAGATTCTGGCCGAGATGCCCGACCTCGAAGCCCCCGACCTGCAAGCCGCCCTGCAATACGCCGCCCGCCAGCTCGACTACCCGCGCCTCGCCGCATGACCATCTGGATTGACGCCCACCTCTCGCCCCTCATCGCGGCGTGGATAAAGTGGAAGTTCCCCGTTGAGGCCGTAGCCCTCCGCACGCTGGGCCTGAGCGATGCCGAGGACGAAGAAATATTCCAAGCCGCCAAAGCCGCCGGGGCCGTCGTGCTCACCAAAAACGCCGACTTCCGGCACCTGCTCGACCGGTTCGGCCCGCCGCCCCAGGTTATCTGGCTCACCTGCGGCAACACTTCCAATGAGCGGCTGCAAGAAGTGCTGCTGGCCACCCTGCCCGCCGCCATCGAGCTGCTAGAAGCCGGGGAGCCGTTCGTAGAGATTGGCAATATCCTGCCCTAATC
>JALYUI010000498.1 GCA_030853845.1 Bacteroidota bacterium
AACTTGTGCACCGGCCCGGCGTGGCCGAACTCGGCCCGGAAGCGATGAATGGCGTGGTCGTTTTCGGTGTCGCCGTTTTCGCCGGTCAATAGCACGTCGGCCTGGGGCAGGCCGTGGGCAGCCAGCAGCTGCCGGGCGATAGAGGCTGCCCGCTCCGGCGTGTCAAACGACACGGTGCGCACCGCCAGCAGTTGCGCCTGCGTGCCCGGCCCAGCCTCGCCCGATACCACGAAAAACGTAGCGCCTTCACCCGCCCAGGTGCCGGGCGTGTCAGTGTCGTACAGCTCATCGGGCGGGCCGTCGGGCTGGTGCGACTTAAAGGTTTTCAGGCGCGACAGCACCGCAAAGCTGGTATCGGTCAGCTCGTCGATGCCTCCCACCAGCAGCTTCAGGGCGGGTTGTTCCACTGCCAATAGCTGGGCATCAAGCAGGGCGCTTTCGAAGGAGATGTTGCGGTGCGAGTAAGTGTTGTTGTAGCCCCGGCACTTCAGCAGGTAGGCAATCTGGGCCGCGATGGTGTTGTGAGTGGAGTAGATGAAGGCCGTCGGGCTGAGCAGGTCTTCGTCGTTCACCACCAGCTTTTGCAGGAAGGTCACCGTGTCTTCGAGGCAGCCCCAGCCGGTGCCGGCAATCACGCCGTCGGGCTGGGCAACCCCGGCTCCGCGCAGGGCCAGCCCGGCGGCGGCAATGCCCATCTTCACGATGCGGCTCAGGCGACGGCTGGCGCGGGCATCCAGAAACTGCGTGTAATCGGGTTCGATGGCGTGCAGGCGGCTGCCGGCGCGGGCCTCGTCGGGGAGGGGCCCCAGAGCCGACGCCGGCGAAACCGAACCGATGCCATTGATAAAAAGCGCCATCCTTTACGGTCGGGAAAACAGGAGCGTGGAGCAGTTGCCGCCGAAACCGAACGAGTTCGACAGCACGTGCCGCACGCTGGTATCGACGTGGAGGCGCTGCACCGGTTGCAGCGCCGGCCCTTCAACCGGCGTCGTAAACGAAAAGTTGGGAAACACCAGCCCGTCGCGCACCGTCAGGGCCGACAGCACCGCCTCAATGGCCCCGCTGGCCGCCAATGTGTGCCCCGTAAACGACTTGGTAGAGCTGAGTTTGGGCACGTCATTACCAAATACCCGCCGGATGGCCGTGCCCTCGGCCAAATCGTTGTTCTCGGTGCCGGTGCCGTGCAGGTTCACGTAGCCGATATCGGCCGGCTCCAGCCCAGCGGCGTGTAGCGCCTGCGTCATGGCCAGGTAGGGGCCTTCGCCTTCTTCTGAAAGCGCCGTCTGGTGGTGGGCATCGTTGGTGTTGGCGAAGCCGCTGAGCCGGCAGTACACGGCCGCGCCGCTCTCGGCGGCCAGGTCGGCGCGCATCAGCACCACGTAGGCTGCGCCCTCGCCCAGATTCAGGCCCTCGCGGCTGGCATCGAGGGGCCGGGTCTGGGCCTTGTCCACAATCATCAGGGTGTTGAAGCCGTTGAAGGTGAAGCGGGTAAGCGGGTCGGCCCCGCCGGCTACCACGATGTCGAGCAGGCCATGCTCAATCATGCGCGCCCCGAGCATAATGGCGTTGGCCGACGACGAGCAGGCCGTGCTGATGGTGGTTACGAAATCGTGAATACCCAGCTTCTCAGCCACAAAATCGGTCGACTTCCCGCAGTCGTGGTTGATAACTTGCCGCAAGTCGCCGGCCGTCGACGACTGCGCGTACTCTTTGAAAAACGACTCCGTTTTGTCCATGCCGCCCACGCTGGTGGCCGAGATGAAGCCCACCCGCTGCTCCGTTCGTAAGGCGACGGGCACCGTCTCAAACGCTTCGCGGGCCGCGTGGTAGCTCAGCAGAATGGTGCGGCTCAGGCGGGCGGGCACGCCCAGCCGGCCAGCCAGTGCTTGGTTACTCAGCGGTACCTCGCCAAACACGTAGTCGTCGCGGTGCCGGGTGGGCAGGTGCTCTAGCGGCCCAATGCCGGACGTGTGCGCCTGGAACGAAGCCACAACTTCGTCCTGGTTTGTACCTAACGCACAAATAATCCCCGTTCCGGTTATCACCACGGCCATAGTTCGGTAGTTGTTAGGACTTGGTTAGTTGGCTGGAAGAGTTGCTAAATGAACGTCATGCAGAGCGTAGCGAAACATCTCGCGTGTAGCAG
>JALYUI010000512.1 GCA_030853845.1 Bacteroidota bacterium
ATCCAGCAGACATACCCGCCAGCCGGCTCGTTGCAGGGCCAGGGCGGCGGCGCTGCCTGCCGCGCCGGCTCCGGCCACGGCTACGTCGTACATTTCTTCGGCTTTCATCAGCGGCCCCGCCGCTTAATGATGTCAAACTCGTTGCGCTGCTCGGCACTGGCCCAGCCGGCTTCCGCCAGCAGCTTGTCGAACAGGCCCAGCTGGCTGAACTCGGCCTGAAACAGCTGCTTGTCGCGCGCCATTTCGGCCCGCTTCACCGGGCTCAGGTTCTCCACATACAGGGTTTCGGGCAGCCAGTCGAGGTCGGCGGGGCGGGGCCGGGCTTCCACCACGCCCATCTCGCTGAAGTTGGCAATCATGTACAGCATCTGGTCGGGCGCGGGTAACTCCGAGGGCAGCTGGCGCAGCCAGTGGGGGCGGGTCTGGAACGCCGCGATGCGGATGTCAAGGGGCTGGCTGGTGTCGCACACGGTGTCGTAGTCGTCTTCGGTCAGCACCTGGTTGGGTACCCGGGCGGGCCAGAAAGTCGGCACGTAGGGGTCGTACTCCAGCTCGTAGCCCGAGCGGCAGAAGGCGGTGTCGCCCTGCCAGGGCAGCGCCATCCAGCGGGTGAGGGAGCCCGGGCTTTGGCCGTACAGCGGGCCATTCACAGCCAGCACGTTGCTGGGGTCGAGGGTGGCTCCGTACACCTGCTCGGTCTGGCCGTCGATGCACTGCCGGATGCGGTAGGGTGCCCGGTACATGGAGGCGTGGCGCACCGCCCAGGTCAGCTCGGCCCCGGGGTGGAAGGCATCGGCCAGGCAGAAATGCATGGCGGCCCGGTCGAGGGTTTCAGGCTGCTGCTGGAGGGGCACCTGGGCCAGGGTGGCGGGCTCCGAGCGGTTGGGGTCGTAGTCGTTCACGAACCGGCCGTTCACCCAGTTCGACAGAACGTAGTCGTAGAACGGGGGCAGGCGCAGGTAGGTAGTGGGGTCGGGGGCGGCCGTGGGGTCGGGGTTGGTGTAGCCGTAGGCATCGCCGTAGCTCCAGGGCCAGGCGGCGGCTTCCACGGTGGCCCCGTTGGTGGGCCGGAAACTGTTGTACACGGTGCGGCGCAGCTCGCGGTAGGGGTCAGGGTAGAGGGTGGTGTCGAGGGGCACGGCGGCCAGCTTGCGCAGCAGCGCGGGGTCGCCGAAGTTCATGGGCGCACCCGCGCCAAACGCGGCCAGGAAGCCCTTGTTCACCCATTGCAGCTCGCTCAGGCGGGTGAGAATGGGCTGCACATGCTCGGTGAAGGAGAGCTGCTGGGGCACGGGCAACATGCCGGCTTGCATGTACACGGTGCGCAGCAGGTCGTCGAGCGTGCGCCAGCCCACCAGGTCGGGCGCGAAGTTGGGCGGGGCCGAGGAAACCCAGGCACCGTCGGCCTCAAAGGTTTGGCTGCCGATGCTGACGGTAGCGTGTACCGGCCCGTCGGCCATGTCGTCGTACCAGCCGTCGGCGTTGTTGAAGCTGTCCGGGTTTGCCGGCGAGTAGATGGGGCAGCCGCGCGGACTGCCCGACACGCCCAGGCCGGGCAGCACCAGCAGGCGGCCGGCGGCGTCGGTGCGCAGCTCGCCTAGCAGCACCGCCGTGCCTTCGAAGGTGCCGCTCATCTGGTAGCTCTCATCCTTCATGCCGCAGCCCATGATGGTGGTTTTGCCGCCATCAATCACCAGCGAGTCGCGGTCGGCGGTGCCCACCCCGGCGTTGCGCAGCGGCACCGCCAGCCGCACGGTGTCCGGAATGTCGAGGGCGGCGTTGAACTGGTACCAGGCTGCTTTTTTATTAGCCAGATGCACCGACCACTGCACGCTGGCCAGGCCGCCGTGGGGCACCTCGGCCACCACGTTGCCGAACCGGTCGTAGCCATACACCCGGAACCGGGCCGCCTGCCGCTTCAGCGCCCCGCCGGCATCGCGGGTCGCGCCAAACGCGGTGGCTTTGGGGTGCCGCACCTCCGGCCCGATATAATAATCGTCGGGGCTGGTGCCCACCCGCGCAATGCCAATGCCCGGATGAATGCGCACCTGCGTGATGCGGGCCGCCTGCTCGTCGGTAAGGGGCGCGGGCACCGGCTCCTCGTCCGCTGCCGGCCCCTGCGCCTTGGCGAAGTGCGGAAACGGGCATTTCGGGTTGCTCACCACCGGCTCGCCGGGGGCGGTGGGCTCGCTCACGGGCTGGCCGTTCTGCTCGCGGCGGTAGTTGGCGCTGGTCTGGTACACACTCATGCGGGCTTCGGCGATGCTGCCCACCGGCTCGTTGGCCAGCGGCACCCGGCCGATGTTGAAGGCCAGCCAGTCGCCGTGCACCTGCTGCTCGGGCGCGGTAATATCCTGCTGCGGCAGCGTCAGGGTGGCCACTTTCACCGGCACGGCCTCGCGCTCGTTCCACACTACCGTGGCCCGGTCAAGGGGGTAATGCTCGTCAATGTAAGCCTGGCCCAGGGCGGGGTCGGTGGGGCGGCGCTGCACGTACAGGTCGAGCGTGACGGGGCCGACGGCCAGCCGGCTAGCCAGGTCCCGGCCCAGAAAGTTGGGGTCGTTGATATCGACTTCGCCGCCAAAAGTGGAAGTACTGGGGCGCAGCACGTACTTGCAGTAGCCCTCGCCCAGCCGGAACGGCACCACGCTCCACAGCTGGGTTTCGAGCACCGAGCGAATGGGCTTGGCCATGTTGTTGAGCAGCTCGGTGGTGCCGGGCGCGTGCTGCTGAATCCAGTCGTCGTCCCAGCCTTCGAGGGCGGCTTTGGTGAAGCCGCACATATCGCGGGCGGTATCCACGAAAAAGTAGGGCACGTTCTGAAGCAGGAAGTCGGCCGTGTCGGCCCCGTCGTCGCTCACGCGCTTGGCCCCGGGCACGCCAAACACCTTGATGCCAATGCCGATGGTGCTCATCCAGTCGGGCCGGCCGTCGGCCAGGTCCGAGGAGTAGCGCACGTACACGGGGTGCTCGCCGGCCTCGGCAAATACGCCGTGCCGCAGCTCGGGAGCCAGCCCCTCGGCCACCGTGAAGGTGCCTTTGATGTTGCCGTGGGTGCGCAGGAAAACCGGGCGGCGCACGGGGCACTGTCCCTGTTCCACCCGCTTTTGCTGCACCAAATCGCAAAACATGTGGCGCAGGCATTCAATCGGGTCGTCGCAGGAGCAGGATGTATTAAAGCGGTTGGATTCTTGTAAAAGGCTTTTCATCGCAGAGAGTTGAAATGGGGGAAATTCAGGTTGAGGCAAGGCCATAACGGCCCATGCCCCGGTCAGCGCAAAGGCTGCCGGGGTATTTCAGAACCCGATTTGGAGGATTGGCGAGGTAGCGGCGATAAGCAGAACGCACGGGATAGAACAGTACCGGGTAGAAGGAAGGAGTCAGCCCTGCAATATGCCGACTTTTTCCGAATCCCGCCAACCTGAAACCTGTACAGCCCGAATTACCTTGGTTGTGCGGCGCGGCGCCGTTGCCCGACCCGGCCGGTTAGCCTTCGGCCAGCAAAGCGTTCAAATCGAGCGCGCGGGTGTACATCTGCACCTCGCCATCGGCACTGCGGGGCCATTCGGCGGCCGGCCGGTCCCAGTACAGCTCCACGCCGTTGCCGTCGGGGTCGTCCAGGTACAGGGCTTCCGACACGCCGTGGTCGGCCGAGCCCGTAAGCGGGTAGTCGGCCGCCACCAGTTGCCGCAGTGCGCCCGCCAGCTCGGCCCGTGTGGCGTACAGAATAGCAGTGTGGTACAGCCCCGCCCCGTGCTTGCGCGCCGGCGGCCCGCCCAGGCTGTTCCAGGTGTTCAGCCCAATATGATGGTGGTAGCCCCCGGCCGACACAAATGCCGCCTGATTCCCAAACCGCAGCACCACCTCGAACCCGAGAATGTCGCGGTAAAACCCAAGGGCCTTGTCGATATCCGTCACCTGCAAATGCACGTGCCCGATGCGCGTTTGCGCCGGTACCACGTACGCGCCACCCACCACGGGCGAACCGCCTTCAGC
>JALYUI010000516.1 GCA_030853845.1 Bacteroidota bacterium
GCTGGCAGTCGCTGAATCCATTCTCGCACCCCATCCAGATTCAGCCAAAATCCATCAGCACGCTTGCTTCCCGGCTCGCAATCAAGGGGAGCACCGAAAAGCAGTTGCTCGGGGCTGGCCAGGTAGCGGCTGTCTTTTTTTTCCTGGCCTTTAAACTGCGTAAAATGACTAAAATGAGCCAGAATGCTTTCCTGTTCTTCCGTGAGCGGCTGGCCGTGGCGATAGGCCCACGTAGCCAACGATTCCGGGTCGTCCAAGTCGGCGAAGGCGCGCCAGCGGCGGGCTTCGTCTACGGCGGCTTGTAAGGCAGCTACCCGCTCCGACGGGTTTTCCGGCGGTTGGCCAAGTTCCACTGGTGCCCCCCAACCAGATGCTTCAAACAGCTCAAACGCTTGGGCCGCCTGCAAGCGGCTCTCAAAGTCAGCTAATGCGCCGCGCTGTTGCCGCCAGGTGCTATGCTGGCGTTGCAGGCTTGCCAATACGGTAGGGTCGGAGCCATAGCGTTGGGTGTATTGCCGGGCTTCTTCAATGCCAGCCAGTTGCAGCTTCCTAGCTGCAAGCTGTTGTTGGTGTTCAGTTAGCGTGGTTTCGGCAGCAGCCTTTTCGGTTTGCAGAACAGCCAACTGTTTAGTCAGTTTGGTCTGTTCCGCTACTTGTAAGCGATGGGCTCGCACGGCGGCTTCGGCTGTTGTTAAGGTGCGCCGGGCCTGCTCGCCTTGCCCCTTATAGCGGTTTAATTTCAGGTTTTGCGCGGCGTCGGTGGCCTCCTGCCATATTTGCCGGGCTTGGTCAGACTGCTGACGGCTGTAATCTATTTCTGCACTCAAATATTCGCGTTGAGCTACAACAGCGGCACTTTCCAGTATGCGAAGTTCGCGCAGGTTGATGACCCGGGCGGTAGTATCGTTGAGGCGTTCTTCGTTGCGCTGGTAGTCGGTTTGGTCACGCGCCATTTTAGTCACGCGCTGGTCGTAATCCCTGCGGATAGCCTTCTCCTTGTCGGTCCCAAATAGAAAATCTTTCAGGTCCGCGTCCTTCTTCACCAAATCGCCGCTGCGGGCAAATGACCGGATGATTTTAGCGTAGCTGCGCAGGGTGCTGGAACTGCTACCAGCATCCAGCGGCAAAATCATATTACGGTATAGGCAGTCGTAGTATACCGTGAAATTATTAGTATAGAATTTGATGACTAACCGGTGCTGAGCCTCCAGTTGCTTCTGGCACTCACGGGGTGGCAGAATCATGTCCTCAGCATCCAGAAAGGCGCGGTAGCCCAGTGGCTGTTCGAAGCACGTCAGCGCCCCTTTAAAATCATGGCTCTGTTGCACCACAAACGGCTGAGCGGTGTGCGAGCCCGGCTCCAGGTAGCACCCGATGGTGAGGTAGCTACCCAAAGCTTTGGCAATAGTGACAAACGCGTAGCCAATGCCTTTGGCGCGGCCCGGCTCCTCGCTCAGCACAAGGCCTTCGAGCGAACGGTCGTCGGTGCTTTGTGTGGCAGACTCATAAATGCCTTTCTGCGGGCCCACAAAAATAAGTTGGAGCAAATCTGCGATAATGCTCTTGCCTAGCCCACTCTCGCCAGCAAAACTTGTGCACCACGGGTTAAATTCGTAGTCATAGTTGCCATGATGAATAATGCCGACGGTAGATAGGCTATGAATGTGCGGGTAGTGCGTGTCAAGCATGAGGAGCGCTATAACGGGTGGCCATATGCTGAATTTCGTCGTGGTACAGCTCACGGATGCGGTCGAGCGAAGGCAATACGCGCCATGCCCCGCCGGGCAGCCGGTGTACCCAGCCCAACTCCTCAAAATCGACGAGAGCTTGCTTCACCCAGCCGTGCATCTTTTTTTCGTCGTACTCGCTTTCCTTGTTGTTCTTCAAATGCAGCAGTTGCCGGAACAGGCCTTCCCGATAGGCGCTATACTCTTCGCGTAGCAGCATAAATAAGGCCTCAACCGAATCGAATTCCTGGTAGTCAATCAACGCTATTTTGCAGAGCAGCAACGCAACGATGACGTGAGCAGGCTCCAGCTTCGACAGGCTGGGTTCTGGCACCCGGCAGTTCCCACCCTCAATAGGGCGCAGATAATAGTAGGGCTCACCACTTTGCTGGCGCCGTTCCAGTTCTAAACCAAAATACTGACGGTAATATAGTTGCAGTGACGCTCGCTGACGGTGCAGCAGGTCAAACCAGGGCCGCTGCTGCGGATGGCTGTGCTGGGCGTGTTGCCCATTGCGCAGGGCAAAATCCAGCGCGGCAAAGTGAGTTTCCGCATCTTCATCGGTGAAAAAGGCTAGCGCCGGGCTGGATTGCGCAGATAAATATCCCATAGCGTGATTTGGATGGATTGGTTTTGAATACGGGTTGGCTGCGGCGTTACTATTACCTCCCAGCGCTGACTGGGTACTACTTCGCGCAGCAACCGGTCAATTACCTGCAACAGGATGCCATAAGCCGCTGCGCCTTCTGCTGCCAGAATGCGCGCCGCGTAAGGTGTAAACAGCAGCTCTGAATCTGTTTGCAAGGCTTGGGTTATCTGCCGCAAATAATCTTGCACCCGTGTCGTCTGTTGAATCTTTTGCCGGACTGCTTGCTCGTGGACGAGCCGGACAGCGGGGTCTTCGGTGAGCCCCCGCGTTTTCACCCGTGCCAACGGAAACAGCCTGGTAGAGCGCGGTACTGCTCGAAATTTAAATGCCGGCCCCCACAAGTACGGTACCGCAATGCCGGCAGGCAGGGCTACCGCTTTGCCGGCCTCGGGCTCGGCCGCAAGCAGGAAGTCCAAAAACCGCTCGGTGTTGCGGTCAAAGCGCAGCTTAGCCAAGTCACTGAACAAAGTATTGATGCGTGGCCGGACCCGTTCCAGCCGGTCGCTGGCGGCTCCCAGCTTGCCCCGGGCACGGCGCAGAAAGGCCACAGCCTGCGGGATGGCCTCATCTTCCGTATCCTCATCCTGCGCCAGCCGCTGCACCCCAATCTGCGATTGAATAGCTTCTGAAATACTAAATGCTTCGGTCAGTGCCTGAGCCTGGTCGCGTAACTCTTCCAGCGTACCACTCACCTGCCCCAGCATGGCCAGAAAATCCTGTTCGTCTTGGTGCATATGACGCCGCAAGCGCTTCAGGGTAGCATTTATGTCATTATCGAAAGCCAACAATTGCTGATACACGTCGTTCTGCAAACTCGGCAATGTTACGCTGGCCCAGTGTTGCAGTGAATTGGTAGCTAAGTCTGTGAGAAGTGTTCGAAAAATACCCGCTACTTTCACCGGGTTCACCTTTTCGAACAAGGTCTTATGCACGTTGTGGTACAGGCTGATGGCGTATTGCGTAAAGCTGTACATGCCCGTGCGCTCATCCCGGCTTAGGTAGTGTTCCAGCAACCGGTGCACCTTGTTGTTAAGATGCTCACGCGGCGTGTAGGTCCGCTGGCTACTATTTAGTGCCGGAGCGTCTTCCGATGCTTGCTGCAAAATGACGAATAGCTGCTGCTCACTAAATTCGCATTCTGGCCCATCCGCATCTGCAAACTTGTTGAGCAGATACATCATGGCTAGCATGGTGCTCTTGTCAGGAAACAACTG
>JALYUI010000530.1 GCA_030853845.1 Bacteroidota bacterium
GGTGCTGGGCCTGTCCTACGGGGCCGTGCGGGCCACCTACCAGCCCGGCATGGCACGCATTTTCCAGCTTGAAGAGCTGTTTGGCGTCAGCGGCGACCAGTCGGCCTTCCTCGTGAAACCAGCTTTCACGCTGCTCAACCTGTTGCTGGTACTCCTTTTTGCCCTCTCGTTCGGGCTGCTGCTCACCGCCATCCATACCGATTTGCAGAATCTGCCGTTGCTCCGACAGTTTTTCGACGTGCCCGAGTCGGCCATTGTGGCGCGGGTTATCCTTTACACGGCTATTATTACGGTCTTTGTTTTTGGTAAGTATTTGTTTTTGAGCCTGATGAGCTATATTTTCGGCTTGCAGTCGCTGGCCGATGTGCAGTACCGGGAGTTTCTGCGCACCACGCTGCTGAGCGGGCTGCTGCTGCCGCTGGTGCTCCTGCTCTATCTCTGCCTCAATGCTGCGTTTCCCCTTGCGGTGGCCTGGGCAGCCAGTATTGTTATCAGTCTGGTATTGGTCGGAACCGTGCTACGGGTGGCGCGTACCCTACACCGCCACGCCTCCCTGCTGAATCTTCATTTGTTTGCCTACCTTTGCGCCACTGAAGTTTTACCTTTGTTGGTCATTCTGAAGCTTATTGTATTTACCCCCTGAGTGGTGAGCATTCGCTCCCATAATCGGGTAATCCCAATTCCAATTCCTATTGTCCTAAGCATTACCCTTCCCTCCCTGTATGGCCGAGAGTGCAGACAAGCCGGGCACAGGCCGGCACGCCAAGCGCATAAGCAGCATCCTGGTATCCCAGCCCAAACCCACCAACGACGTATCTCCCTACTTTGCCATCGCCGAGAAATACGGCATTAAAGTAGATTTTCGCGAGTTTATTGACGTCCAGCCGGTTTCCTTCAAGGATTTTCGGCGCGATAAAATCAATATCCTTGACTATACGGCTATTATCTTCACCAGCCGTAATGCCGTCGACCACTTCTTCCGCATCTGCGGCGAAGCCAAGCTGGAAATGCCGGCCGAAATGAAGTATTTCTGCATTTCGGAGCAAACTGCCAATTACCTGCAGAAATACATTGTCCTGCGCAAGCGCAAGCTGTTCGTAGGCGAGCGTACCGCTGCTGATTTGTTTGATGTTATCAAAAAGCACAAAGGCGAGAAATTCTTGTATCCGTGCTCCGACATCCGTAAAGACGACCTTCCCGAATTCATGCGGGCCAACAACCTCAAGTTTAATGAGGCCGTCATCTACCGCACGGTAGCCGCCGACCTATCCGACCTGACAGATGTGAAATACGACTGCATTGCCTTTTTCAGCCCTTCCGGCATCAGCTCGCTATTCATCAACTTTCCCGATTTTGTGCAGGAAGGCACTCGGCTGGCCGCTTTTGGCCCCACTACGGCCAAAGCGGTTATCGATGCCGGCCTGATTCTCGATATTGAAGCCCCGCATCCCAATGCGCCTTCCATGACGGGAGCTATCGAAGCCTACATCCGTCGGCACGCTCAGACCTGAGCTGATAGAGTATTCACTAAAAACGCCGGTATCGGGCGGGCACCCCCTTCGCTATTAGATGCTTCCGGGTAGAAAAAGTCATTTCCGCATCCTTCGGACTGGTTTTTTCTGCCCGAATTTTTTAGCGGACGTTTTTGCGTTACATTTGGAAACTGTTCATCGCTTTGGCGCCGGCCCACCCCCCTCTTCGGCTGCCATTTCGGCTTCACCCTCCTCCACCTCACTGCACCCATGAAAGGAACGTTACGCGCGACCCTGTTGCTGTTGGCTTCGACCGGCACCGCCTTAGCTCAGCAGCAGCCCCAGTTCACCCAATACGGCCTCAATGGCATGTCGCTCAACCCCGCCTACGCTGGCATTAAAGGCTATGGCGAAGTCAATCTGGTTGGCCGATATCAGTATTACAACTACGGCTCGTTTGGTGGGGCCAATGGCTCGCCGCGTACGGGGCTGTTCACCGTTTCGCTCCCCATCGCGGCCCTTAGCGGCGGCGTTGGCCTGAACGTGTACTACGACCAGGTGGGCCAGGCTAAGATGACTAACGCCGCGCTGTCGTACTCCCAACATATCAAGGTGGGCGAAGGCAAGCTGGGCTTCGGCATTCAGGGCACTTACACCTACCTGGGCAAAGGCACCTACATCGCCATTGACCCCGACGATATTAACGTCCCCAAAGATGCTTCGGACAGCAAGTACGACGCGGGAGTCGGGGTCTGGTACGAAGGGCCGAAATTTTACGCCGGCCTGAGCCTGAACAACCTGTTTCGTTCGGAGTACACCTTCAAAAGTGGTGGCAGCCAGGGCACGCCTTCGAAATATCTGGCCGAAAACCACGCTTATTTCACCGCCGGCTACAATATAGATGCATCCTCCAGCGTTGTCGTCACACCTATGGTGCTGGTGAAAGCCGTGCTTCCGGGAACATACGCCAGCAAGGATAAATTTGGAAATAGCAATAATTATTCGCTTGAGGGTGGCGTACGGGCTACGTTGGACGATAAATATTGGATAGGAGCCAACTATCGCCATCAGGAATCCGTTTCAGGGCTCATCGGAGGAAGCTTTGGTAAGGACAATGCGGCGCGCCTCGGTCTGGCATTCGACGTCATCACTTTGAACCAAGCAGCCCGTGCTTTCAGTTCGTACGAAATCATGTTCTCCTACCGCCTGCCGAAGCCTTCGCTGCTCACGCGCCCGGCAATTCGTACTCCCCGGTACAGCTTCTAATTTTACTATTTTTTTATTATAGCCAGAAATTGGCATTGTACAATCTGGTTAGGATAAAAATTAGTCGGCTAATAAATAGCCAATTCTATTAATCGACTTATTTAGGCCATTCAGCGGGTTTTTGGCAAAATTGAACGTATTTGGACTTGGTGGGGTATTGCACAGTATCTCAGAAAAGTGTAGATTTGC
>JALYUI010000540.1 GCA_030853845.1 Bacteroidota bacterium
GCGCTGGCTGCGCCAAGCCGGCGGGCGCGCCGGGGCCGTGGGCGTGGCCGCGCTGGTCGCTCTGGTGCTGGCCGCCGATGCCCGCCCCTGGAGCATTGTGCGCTACCACTACTTCGAGGCCGACGGGGTGCTGTCGGGGGAGCCACTGGGACGGGCCGTGCGCCTGGCCAATGCCCGGCTCTACCGCCACCTCGATGCGGAAGTGCCGCCGGGCTACCTCATCCTCAACGCTCAGGGCAGCGACGAGCTGCAGGCCCAGTTCTATACGAGCCACCCGGTGTATGGCTGGTGGCCGGCCGAGGCCGACCTGCAAAAGCTGCTGGCCCAGGGCTGGCACGTCGCCTACTTTCCGGCCCATCACGACCAGGCACCACCCGATTACCTCACTCACTCTCCCGGAGCCATTCCGCTGTGGGGGAGCCCGCAGTAGGTGGCCGGCCGGCTTGCCCGTGCCGCAGCCCGGCGCGGTTCAGCTAACCTCTTCATCTCATTTTCTTGCGTTTGTCTATGCCCGTTTCTGTCCGCTCTCGTCTGGTGCCGCTCCTCACCCTGCTGCTGGCTACGCTGCTATTGCTTGGGGCCGGCCTCTACAACGGCTTTCCGCTGGTCACTTCCGACAGCGGGACATACATTAACTCGGCCATTCATTTCGATGTGCCCAACGACCGTCCCATCGTGTACGGCTTGTTTATCCGGGCCACGGGGCTGAGGTTTTCGCTGTGGCTGGTGGTGCTGGCGCAGGCGCTGCTGCTGGCCGGGATGCTGCTGCGCTGCGTGGCGGTGTTTGCCCCACGGGTGCACCGCCGGCTGGGGCGGCTGGCGCTGGTGGGGCTGGCGCTGTGGGCCACGGGCGCGTCGTACTACTGCTGCCAGCTCATGCCCGATATTTTCTCGGCCATTGGCCTGCTGGCCCTGGCCCTGGCGCTGCTCGGGCCGGTGCGCTCGGTGCGCGAGCGGGTGGGCTTGCTGGCTACGGTGGCGCTGGCTACGCTCATGCACAACTCCAACCTACTTGCTTTCAGCCTGGTGGTGCTGGGGTTTGGGCTGGTAGCCGGGTGGCAGGGGCTGTTTCGGCGGCAGCTGGCCAGCCTGCGCCAGTGGGTGCTCACCACCACGACCGTGCTGGCCTGCTGGTTGCTGCTGCCGGCTATTCATGCGGCTTTTGGCGGGGGGTTTATGCTCTCGCGCGCCACGCCGGTATTTTTACTGGCCCGGCTGCTGGAGGCCGGCATCGTCGACAAATACCTCGACCGCAACTGCAACACGGCCCAACCCTTGAGACTGTGCGCCTTCCGCGACAAGTTGCCCAACGATGCCATCTCCTTTCTGTGGGATGAAAACAGCCCCTACCACCAAACGGGTGGCCTCGAAGACAATCTGGACGAGTACCGCACTATCGTGCGCGACATCCTCACCACCCCGCGCTACTACCCGTACCTGGCCCAGGAAGCACTGCGCTCGACCCTGCGCCAGCTCACCCATTTCGGCCACGGCGACGGGCTGGTGCCCTTCCGCGAAAATACCAACCCCTACTGGAAGGTGCAGGAGTTCGCTTCCTACGAGCTCAAAGCCTACATGTCGTCGCTGCAAAACCGGGGCGCGCTGCATTTCGACGACCTGAACGCCCGCTTCTACGGGGCCGAGCTGCTGGCCCTACTGGTGGTGGCGGCCGTGGTGGCGGCCGCTCGGCGCTCGGCGGCCGCCGCCATCCGCTACACCCCGCTGCTGCTGCTGCTGCTGGTGCTGGGCCTGGGCCTGGCAGCCAATGCCTTCGTGACGGGTGCGCTGGCTAATGTGCTCGACCGCCTGCAGGGCCGCGTGGCCTGGCTGCTGCCCTTTGCGGCGCTGCTGGTCCTGGCCGAATGCGGCCCCGACTGGGCGCGGCAGGTCTGGCAGTCGTTTCGTCACCCGGCGGCCACCCTAGGCACCGATGCCCAGAGTATTATCTGATTTTCACCGGGTCCCGGCTCTGCACCGCCCCAGGCTTATTCCCTTGCTATGAAGCTGCGCGCTCCGCTTTCGCTGGCTACCATTTTCACGATGTTTCTGCTCCTGTTGCAGTTGCGGCTGTGGGTACCCAACTTCGATACCCACAATGTCACGGCCATCCTGACCTGGGATGCGATGGGGTACTACCTGTACTTACCCGCGCATTTCATCTACCACGATTTACTGCACCTGAGCTTTATTCCGCAGATTCTGAAGGAATACAATCCCACGGGGTCTTTTTACCAGGCGTTTCAGGTACATCATGGCCCGGCCGGCAACCTGGTAATGAAGTACCCCATCGGGCTGGCGATTATGAACACGCCGTTCTTTTGGCTGGGCCATTGGGCGGCCGGGCACTGGAATTATGCCCGCGACGGCTTTTCGGCCCCCTATCAGGTGGCCATTGCCCTGGGCGAGGTAATGTATGCGCTGCTGGGGCTGGGCCTGCTGCGCCACGTGCTGCTGCGCTACGCCTCCGATACCGTAGTGGCCCTGACGCTGGCGCTGCTGGTGCTGGGCTCCAACTACCTGCACTACGCTGCCATCGACGGGGCAATGGCGCATTCGCCGGGCTTCACCCTCTACGCCCTGCTGCTGTGGCTCACGGTGCGCTGGCACGAGCGGCCCGGCCGGGGCTGGGCGGCGGCCATTGGCCTCACGCTGGGCCTCATCGTCATGGTGCGCCCTTCCGATATGGTGGCCGCGCTGCTGCCGCTGCTGTGGGGCGTGCACTCGGGCGGGACTCTGCGCGCCAAGCTGGCCTTGCTGCGCGCGCGCCCGGCCGATGTGGCGCTGCTGGTGGGCTGCGGCTTGCTAAGCATCTTGCCCCAGCTGCTGTACTGGAAGTGGGCCACCGGGCATTTCTTCGTGTACAGCTACGAAGACCAGGGCTTTAGCTTTCTACGGCCTCATACCTGGCAGGTGCTCTTCAGCTTCCGCAAGGGCTGGCTGCTGTACTCGCCGCTGATGGTGCTGCCGGTGCTGGGCCTGGTGGTGCTGTGGCGGCGCAACCGCGCCGTGGGGGTGCCCGTGCTGGCGTACTTTCTGGCCAACCTCTGGGTGGTTTCGGCCTGGGATATCTGGTGGTACGGCGGCAGCCTGGGGCAGCGGGCCTTGGTGCAGTCGTATGCGGCTCTGGCCCTGCCCCTGGCCTACCTGCTCACCTGGCTGGGCGAACAGCGGCCGGGCCGCCCGGCCCTGCGCGGCGTGGCAATCGTGGGCTGCGTCCTGGGCATCGACCAGAACCTCGTGCTGGAGTGGCAGTACCTGAACGGTATTCTGGACGGCGATAGCATGAATCGCCGGTTTTTTGTGGCACTGCTCGGCAACGTACACCCCACCCAGGACGAGCTGAACCTGTTCGACTCGAAAAACCGGCTGCCCGACGGTGCCCGGAGCTATACTTTCCGCTCGTTGGGCAAACTGAGCTTCGACGACCTGCCCGTGTCCGACTCCACCGGCATTACCGATGCCGGCGGCTACCATAGCCGCCAGGCTTACCGCACGGCCCCCAGCCGTAGCTACAGCCCCACCGTGCAGCTGCGCCTGCGCGATGCCGGCCTCGGGGCCGGGCAGTGGGTGCGGGGCAGTGTGCTGGTGAATTCCGAATACGGGGCCTGGGGCCAGAAGCTGGTGGTGGTGCTCAAGCGCAATGGCCGAACCGTGCAGCGGGAAAACACCCGCTTGCAAAATGCCCTGAGCGTACCCGGCCGCTGGACGCGGGTGTGGCTCGACGTGCCGCTCGCGGCCGATGCGCAGCCCGGCGACGTGCTTAAAGTATTCGTGCTGAACGAAAACGGTTCGCCCTGTACTCTCGATGACCTTCAGGCCGAAGCCCTGCAAAAACACCCGTGGTAGTAGCACACTGAGTAATGATAATTTTCAGCCTAAATTTCAACTTTTCAAACCCCTTTTTTCTCCATGTCGTTCCGTTCACTTCCCCCCCTGTCGCTCCTGCTTGTCTGCATATTGGCCCTGGCCAGCTGCAGCCATTCCAACTCCGAAGCCGACGCTAACCTGATAGCTGCCAACAACTACGAGGCCGTGATAGGCTGGGGCGGCGATACCAATAGCATTACCCGCGAACACGCTCACTCCGGCCACTTTGCCGTGAAAGTTGATGCCGCCCACGAATTCGGCCTCGGCTACGGCATGAAACTGGGCGAGGCCACGGCCCGCAAGCCCCACCTGCTCCGCATTTCGGGGTGGGCTTATAAAACCGACGATAAATCCAATGCCCGTTTGGGATTGCAGGTGTTTGATATGACCGCCGGTAAAGAGGTGTTCGGCGATGGTATCAGCTACGCCGACCTGAAGGACGTGAAAAAGTGGGTGCACATTTCCAAGGATATCAAACTGCCCGAAACGGTGAATAGCACGCAGCAGTTGCGCGTGTTTCTGTGGCGCGGCGGCGCTACTTCCCCCGCTTATGTTGATGACCTTCGAATCGAGCTGGTAGACTAACTTCCTGGCCGCTGCTCGTGTTCCGTGCTGGAGTGCGAGCAGTTCTTTCCGCGCCGTCGGCTATCCACTATGGAGCTTTGCGCGCGAGGTATTGGTGGCCCTCTACTCATCTGGGTAACATCTGACTGTACATGGCCTTCATTCTGCTGGGAGCTGTCTGGCGCGATGCTCGTTGAAAGTAAGGATAACGTGTTGACTTTGGACTTGCTGGGCTTTTCAGGCGCCAGTACGCCACCAGTACCGTTTGGCCCCCACCACAGCAACATGCACCTGCCCAACTGCCGCACCGTGTTCAAGTACACGCAGGAGGTGGCAGTGGCATTTGCACCGTGGTTTGCGCTGGCCCACGTCCACGCTGCCGTACCGAGCGGACCACCGTTCTATGGCTTGTTGCTGCCTTAACAGTTGCAATTACCGCTGGGCTGTTTGGTGCTAGCGTTATTAAGCCTTGCCTAGAATTGGCAGTATATCATTAGCATCGTACAGTACTACGACGAAACTTGGCCGCACTACACGCACTACGTCTTCGAATTGGAACAACCCATAAGCAAGCCGGCGGACCCAACTCGGCTACAGGCCCAGCAGCCCATACTTCAGAATGCAGTAGATGGCCCGGAAGCCGTCGCGCCAGCCGATTTTCTTGCCCTCGGCATAGGTGCGGCCGTAGTAGCTGATACCTACTTCGTAGATGCGCATATCCTTCACAC